>JAAXIW010000256.1 GCA_012270135.1 Brevundimonas sp.
GCCGCTCTGGCCTGGTTGCGGGCATTCGCCTTCCATCCCACCCCGCCCCTCATCCCCCACCGGCAGGCTCGGGCGTGACCCGAGGATCAGGCCGTCCGGTGCTGCGTCGAAGGGCACACGGTCGCTCTCGCGGGGCCGCCGCCACGGCACAGTCCGCCTCCTGCCCCTGATCCTCGGGTCAAAGCCCGAGGATGACGGGGTGAAGGGGTGACGGGCCTCAGGTCGGCGCCTCTCCCTTCACCACATCCCCGCACACCCGTCGGAAGCTGACCCTCAGGGCCTCGTCGGCCTCGTCCATCGTCGCCGGGACGCCGAGGTCGACCAGGCTGGTGACGCCGTGTTCCTGGATGCCGCAGGGAACGATGCCGCCGAAATGGCTAAGGTCGGGCTCCACGTTCAGGCTGATGCCGTGGAAGCTGACCCATTTGCGGACCTTGACGCCGATGGCGGCGATCTTGTCCTCGCGGCTCCAGCCGGGCCCCTTGCGCTCGACCCAGACGCCGACGCGGCCGTCGCGGACATCGGCGGGGACGCCGAACTCGCCCAGGGCGCCGATGATCCACTGTTCGAGGCCGCGCACGAAGGTCCGTACGTCCTTGCCGCGTCGGTTCAGGTCCAGCATCACATAGGCCACCCGCTGGCCCGGCCCGTGATAGGTGAACTGGCCGCCCCGCCCGCTGCGGTGGACCGGGAACCGTCCGGCGTCGAGCAGGTCGCCGTCCTTCGACGACACCCCCGCCGTGTAGAGCGGCGGATGCTCCAGCAGCCAGACCAGCTCGGGCGCCTCGCCCGCCGCGATGGCGGCGGCGCGGGCCTCCATCGCCTCGACCGCGAACGGGTAGTCGACAAGGCCGCCGGAGACCGCCCATTCGACCGGAACGCCGTCCTCGCGGAACAGCTTCGATACGGCCGGGCTTAAGGACTGGGAAAGCATGTCGCCCTCAATGTGGGGATCGGGAGCGCCATGCAACAATCGCCCGTCCAGTCCCAGTCAGCGTCAGAGTACCCCGTGTCACAGATCGAAGCCGTCGATGTCGAGATTTCGGTCGTCCTGGGGCGCTCTGTCCTGCCGATGAGCCAGCTTCTGCGGATGGGCCGCGGGGCGGTGATTCCGCTCGACGCCTCGGAACACGACGAGGTCTGGATCCTCGCCAACAATCATCCCGTCGCGCGCGGCGAGATCGAAATCCGCGACGACCGCATCGCCATCACCGTCACCCGCGCCGCCGACGTCTACGACTTCATGGCCGGCGCGGCCTGAGGCGACAGGGGTCAGGCTCCCGCCTTCACCAGCACGCCGTCCAGGGGCTGTATCACTCCGTTCCGGGCCAGGATCTGCTCACCCGCGAGACGCGCCGTGGCGCCGTCGGGGGCGGACACGACGACGGCGTCACCATCGCGGCTGAAGCTCAGCAGGCCGTCGTCCATGGTGCGCATCTCGACCTTGCCGCTGCCCTCCCGGTCGATGGCGGCCAGAATGTCCTCGCGGGTCAGGGCGCCCGGCACGATATGGGCGCGAAGAAGCGCGGCCGCGGGAGCCCGGTTGGCTTCACTGGCCAGATCGCCGGGGCCGGCCTCGCCGAAGGCGGCGTCGGTCGGCGCGAAGACCGTATAGGGGCCGACGCCTTCGAGCACCGGGCCCAGGCCTGCGGCGGCGACGACCTGTTCGAGGCTGTCCAGCTCACCGTCCGACCCCAGGGCGGCGGCGAGTGTTGTCGACGACATCTCCGCCGTCGATCCGGCCGGCGGGGCGTCGTCGGCGGGGGTGCAGGCGGCCATGGCCAGGGCGACGACCGACGCCGCCGCGACCTGTGCGAATTTCGACATCATGATTTCTCCGCTCCGGCTCAGGTGATCAGCTGGATGACGGCCTGGACCAGCCGTGTGGTCGGGTCGACCTGATAGACGTAGCCGTCGCTGTAGCGGTACATCCGCTCCGGCGTGTCGACGTATCGGGCGCGATAGTCGTACGGGACGTTATAGACGTCGTAGCCGGCCGGCATGGCCTGTCCCACGGTCCAGTCCTGGCCCGTCAGCAGGGCCGCCACCTGGCTGATGGCCTGGGTCCGGGGATCGACGCCGTAGAGCACCCCGTCGGCGTAGCGGTAGTCGTAGCGGTCGCTCAGGCCGTAGTAGTTCGCGAGATAGGCGGGCGGCGCGCTGTACTGGTACTGCGCGGGCCAGGCCAGCCCCGGGGCCAGGGCTCCGCCGAGGATCGGCAGGTAGCCGAGCAGCCCGCCCCCGGCGTCGCTGCGGTAAAGATAGCCGTCGTCGTAGCGATAGCCGTCCCCGTATCCGGCGCGATTCCACAGATAGTCATAGCGGGCCGACGCACGGGCGATCTTGCGGGCCTGGCCGGGCGGCAGGCAGCCGTTGTCCTTGCGCGCCAGGCCGGGCGGGCAGCCGGCGATCAGGCCGCGGTCCGACGCCCGGCGCCGGATGTCAGGGCCGGCATTCCGCTCGATCCGGCGCTCGACCCGTTCGATCTCGCGCTCCACCGCCCGGTCCGGCCGCTCCAGCCCCGGGGCCCGCGCCGCCGCACGGACATCGGGCGCGCGTTCGGGACGACCGCGCCCCTCGCCCCGGTCCCGGTCGCGGTCGGGTCCGCCACGGCCTTCGCGGGCCTCGCGGCCGTGGCCCTCGCCGCGTCCCTTGTCCTGGGCTTCAGCCGCAACAGGCGCGGCCAGCGCCAGCGCCAGAACGGCCGCCATGGGGATCGTGAACTTCATCGAACCTGCTCCTCGGACAGCATCCCCGCCGGTGGAAGAAACGTCATCAACGTGGCGGCGGTTCCGGCAGGCCACGGCCCCCCTTCCCTTCTCCGCTTCTCTCCGCTATCAGCCCCCCTCCGATGCGAGCGGTCGTGGCGGAATTGGTAGACGCGCAGCGTTGAGGTCGCTG
>JAAXIW010000053.1 GCA_012270135.1 Brevundimonas sp.
CGGGGACGCGCGACATCAAGCGGCTGGGCGGCCTGTTCGGCCTGATGCCGATCGCCGGAACGCTGGCGCTGGTCGCGGGCCTGTCCATGGCGGGCATCCCGCCGCTGAACGGCTTCATTTCCAAGGAGATGATGCTGGAGGAGGCGGCGCACACCGTCTGGCTGGGCCAGCCGTGGGTGTTTCCGGTGCTGGCGACGCTCGGGGCGACGCTGTCGGTGGCCTATTCGCTGCGCTACATCGTCCACGTCTATTTCGGGCCGCGCCGCGACGACTATCCGAAGGCGCCGCACGATCCGGGCGTCGGCCTGTGGGGACCTCCCGCGGTGCTGACCGGGCTGGTCGTGGCCATCGGCCTGGCCCCGGCCCTGTTCGCCGGGCCGCTGGTGGACGCGGTGGCGGGGGCGGTGACCAACGGCGCGGCGCCGCATGTCCACCTCGCCCTGTGGCACGGCTTCAAGCCGGCCTTCTTCATGAGCGCCATCGCCATCGCCGTCGGCGCCCTCGCCCTGATGATGCACCGGCGGCTGGAGCGGCTGTTCACAGCGCTGCGGCTGCCCCGGGCCAAGACCCTGTTCGACGCCGGGGTGGCGGGCGCGGCGGCCCTGTCGCGGCGCGGCGTCGAGGCGCTCCACAACGGCTCGCTGCAGCGGGCCATGGCGGCGCTGATCGGGACGGCGGTCGTGGTCGGTTTCGCCGGCTTCCTCGGGGCCGGATACGCGCCCGGCGAGCGGCCGGGCGTGCCGGCGTCGGCGGCGGCCGTGGTCGCCTGGATCGCGCTGGTGACGGCCACGGGGCTGGTCGTCCTGTTCCACCGCGCCCGTTATCTGTCGCTGATCTACATCGGCATCGTCGGCCTGATCATCTCTCTGGCCTTCGCCCACCTGTCGGCCCCCGACCTGGCCCTGACGCAGATCTCGGTTGAGGTCGTGACCATCCTGCTGATGCTGCTGGCGCTCAATCTGCTGCCCAAGGCGACGCCGGCCGAGAGCCGGCCGTGGCGGCGGGTGCGTGACGGCGTGGTGGCCTGCGCCGCCGGGCTCGGCGTCGGCGGCGCGGCCTGGGCGGTGATGACCCGGCCGCTGGACAGCATCTCCGGCTATTTCTGGGACAACGCCTACTCCGGCGGCGGCGGGACCAATGTGGTCAATGTCATCCTCGTCGACTTCCGCGGCTTCGACACCTTCGGCGAGATCATCGTGCTGGGCATCGCGGCCCTGGGCATCTTCTCGCTGCTGGAGACGGTGGGGACCGGCGCCAGCGGCCGGCGGGTGGCGGCGTGGAAGCCGGACACGGTGCGCTCGCCCGAGCACCATCCGATGATGCTGGTCGTGGCCACCCGCCTGCTGCTGCCGCTGGCCGTGGCGGTCGGGCTGTACATCTTTCTGAGAGGCCACAACCAGCCGGGCGGGGGGTTCATCGCGGGACTGGTGATCTCGATCGCGATCGTGATGCAGTACATGGCCTCGGGCTACAGTTTCGCGGACCGGCGGCTGCGGGCCGACCACCACAGCCTGATCGGGGCGGGGGTGCTGACCGCCGCCGCCACGGGCCTCGGCGCGCTGCTGTTCGGCGCGCCCTTCCTGACCAGCGCCTTCGACTATTTCCACCTGCCGCTGATCGGGGAGTTCGAGCTGGCCACGGCCATGCTGTTCGACATCGGCGTGGCCCTGACCGTGATCGGGGCGGTGATGCTGGCTCTCGCCCAGCTGTCGCGGGTGGCGCAGAGCGCCGAGAAGGAGCCGCCGCCGGAAACCCTGGTGGCGATGGATGTCGATCCGTCGCGCGTCCGGACCGCCGCGCCGAAGGAGGCCGGCCGATGACCATGGAGCTGCTCGTCGCCTCGGCCATCGCCGTCCTGACAGCCGCCGGCGTCTATCTGGTGCTGCGCGGTCGGACCTTCCCGGTCGTGCTGGGGCTGGCCTTTCTGTCCTATGCGATCAACCTGTTCCTGTTCGCCATGGGGCGGCTGGTGATCGACCGGCCGCCGATCTACGACAAGGCGGCGGAGGCCTATACCGATCCCCTGCCCCAGGCCCTGGTGCTGACCGCCATCGTCATCGCCTTCGGCATGACCGCCTTCGTGGTGGTGCTGGCGCTGCGCACCTTCCTCGAGACCGGCTCCGACCAGGTCGACGGCGTGGAAGACCCGGAGGCCGGATCGTGAGCCCTCCCATCTCCCTGCTCGTCGCGGCGGCCGTCGTGCTGCCCGCCGTGATCGGCGCCGCCAGCCTGCTGATGCTGCGGCACCGGCTGCATACGTCCCGGCTGGTGTCGCTGGGGGCCTGCATCGCTCTGGTCAGCATCGCCGCCGCCCTCGTGGTCCACGCCTCGGGCGGGACGACGGAGAGCTACGCCCTCGGAAACTGGCGGGCGCCGTTCGGCATCGTGCTGGTGCTGGACCGGCTGTCGGCGATGATGCTGCTGCTGACGGCGGGGCTGGCGACGGTGGTCATGACCTATGCGGTGGCCACGGGAATGGACCGCAAGGGCTGGCATTTCCACCCGTTGTTCCAGTTCCAGCTGCTCGGGCTGAACGGGGCCTTCCTGACCGGAGACCTGTTCAACCTGTTCGTGTTCTTCGAAGTGCTGCTGATCGCGTCCTATGGCCTGCTGTTGCACGGTCAGGGGCCGCAGCGGCTGAAGGCGGGGGTGCAGTATGTGGTCATCAACCTGGTCGGCTCGACCCTGTTCCTGGTCGGGGTGGGGCTGCTCTACGGCGTGACCGGCACGCTCAACATGGCCGATCTGGCGGTGAAGGCAGCCGCCGCGCCGACGGGCGATCAGGGGCTGCTCGCCGCATCGGCCCTGGTGCTGACCGTGGTGTTCGCGCGGCAGGCCGCGGCGGCGCCGCTG
>JAAXIW010000047.1 GCA_012270135.1 Brevundimonas sp.
TCGGACAGCGACCGCTTCACCCTCGACTCCATGCCCGGCATGCAGATGGCCATCTAAGCCGACCAGGCGTCCGGCCTCATCGACGAGGAGGGGGCCAAGCGCCGGCGCAAGGAGCTTGAGCAGGAATCGACCTTCTTCGGGGCCATGGACGGCGCCTCGAAATTCGTTCGCGGCGACGCCGTCGCCGGCCTGATCATCGTCTTCATCAACGTCATCGGCGGCATCCTGATCGGCGTCGTCCAGCACCAGATGCCGATCGGCGACGCCGCCAACGCCTACGTCACCCTGACCATCGGCGACGGTCTGGTGACCCAGGTCCCGGCCATCATCATCTCCATCGCCGCCGGCTTCCTGGTGTCCAAGGCGGGAGTCGAGGGCACCGCCGACAAGGCCCTGGTCGCCCAGCTGGCCACCAACCCCGTCAGCCTGGGCGTCGTCTCCGGCGCGGCCGCCCTGATCGGCCTGATCCCGGGCATGCCCCTGCGGCCCTGCGCCGCCGTCGCCAGCGGCACCGGCTTCATGGCCTGGCGGCGCGGCCGCCAGCGGCTCACGCCGAAGCCCACCGAGGCCGAGCTGACCGCCGCCGCCGCCAGCCCCAAGGAGGACGTCGAGGAGCCGATCGGCACCGCCCTGACCATCGACGAGGTCAAGATCGAGCTGGGTTATTCCCTGCTGTCCCTGATCAACGATCTGGAGGGCCGCCGCCTGACCGATCAGGTCCGCGCCCTGCGCCGCTCCCTGGCCCAGGAGTACGGCTTCGTCATGCCGTCGGTGCGCATCCTCGACAACATGCGCCTCGGCACCCAGGGCTACGCCATCCGCATCAAGGAGATGGAGGCCGGCTCCGGCGAGGTGCGCCTCGGCTCGCTAATGGCCATGGATCCCGCCGGGCGTCAGGTCGAACTGCCCGGCGAACACACCCGCGAGCCCGCCTTCGGCCTGCCCGCCACCTGGATCGACGAGAGCCTGCGCGAGGAGGCCACCTTCCGCGGCTACACCATCGTCGACCCGTCGACGGTTCTGACCACCCATCTGACCGAGATCCTCAAGGAGAACATGGCCGAACTGCTCTCCTACGCCGAGGTCCAGAAGCTGCTGAAGGAGCTGGGCCCGGAAGAGAAGAAGCTGGTAGAGGAGCTGAGCCCGTCGTTGGTCACTGTCACTACCCTGCAGCGCGTGCTCCAGTCGCTGCTGCGCGAGAAGGTCTCGATCCGCGACCTCGGCGCCATCCTCGAGGGCCTGGCCGAGGCGGCCCCGCACACCAGCTCGGTCACCACCCTGGTCGAGCACGTCCGCGCCCGTCTGGCCCGCCAGCTGTGCTGGCAGCACAAGGGCGACGACGGCGCCCTGCCCATCGTCACCCTGTCGCCCGACTGGGAGCAGGCCTTCGCCGAGGCCCTGGTGGGGCAGGGCGAGGACAAGCAGCTGGCCATGGCCCCGTCGAAGCTTCAGGACTTCATCCGCGCCGTCCGCGACGTGTTCGAGCGCGCCGCCATGGCCGGCGAGACCGCCGTCCTGCTGACCGGCCCGCAGGTCCGCCCCTACGTCCGCTCGATCATCGAACGCTTCCGCGGCCAGACCGTGGTGATGAGCCAGAACGAGGTCCACCCCAAGGCGCGGCTCCGGACCATCGGGACGGTCTAGCGGGCGGCGCCCGGATTCTCCTCCCCACCGCGTGGGGAGGTGGCTCGACGGCGACTCAGCCGTCGAGACGGAGGGGGCGGCTCCGTCGGAAGTCGCTCTTCGCCTACACCACGGATGAAGACGAGCACGCCATCCAGTTCATCCCGGACGGCCTTTGCCGCGATCCGTACAACCCTGATGCCCCGTCGCCCCAACCAGATCGTTCGGCGCCGATCCCGCGCAATACGATCCGGATCATCGTGACTCGCCCCGTCGACCTCGACTGCCAACAGGGCCTCGGCGCAATAGAAGTCGAGGATGTACGGGCCAATGGGGTGCTGCCGGCGAAAGCGCAGGCCGCCCAGCTTATTGCCCCGGATGCGCGTCCAGAGCCTGGCTTCGGGGGGCGTCAGGGCCTTGCGGAACCGCTTTGCTCGTTCGTAGCTCTTCCCGGCAGCCACCGCGTCGCCCCCTCCGTCACGGCGCGTATCCGCGCCGCGCCACCTCCCCACCGCGTGGGGAGGAGATATCTGCTACGGCTCGGTCCAGCCTCCCGCCGACGCCGCCCGCGCCGCGTCGTTGGCCGGGCGGGCGATGAGGCCGGACTGGGTGATCCACACCTCGTATTTCGCCCCGTCGGCCATCGGCATATAGGCGCCGCCGCCGTAGAGGGTGTCGACCGCATTGACCCGGTGGCGGTATTTCCGCGCCGTGTCCCAGGCGCTGACCTTCCACGGCAGCCACTCCGGGCCCGTGTCCCCGCCCTCCAGCGGATGCACGCTGCGCGCCCCGTTGATCTCCTGCTCGATCGAGCTGTAGCGTCCCGACAGCCGGTCCAGCCGGTATTGCGAATCCAGCCCCAGCACATTGGCCCAGGGCTTCCACTTCAGAACCTGGGCCTCGATCCGCCACTCGTCCCCGTGCAGGGGATACAGGTTGCTGACCGCCGGCGCGTCCTCGCCGCGCCCCGGCTGCATCACCGTGGCCTCATAATACTGCGGCCCCAGCTGGCGGGTCTCGATCGTCGCCACGGGGCGTTCGTAGGTCAGGCGGGAATAGGTCTGGACGTCGAGGCCGATCAGGGCCGCGATCATGGCCAGGGCGAGGAATCCGGCGCCGCCGACGCCGCCCAGCAGGCCGCCGAAGAACCGTCCCCTGAACAGGGCGCCCAGGCCCCGGAACAGCAGCACCAGCCCGATGAGCCCGACCACCGCCGGCGCGATCCACCACCACCAAACCATGTTCTCACTCCCACCCGTGTCGCAACGATCTTTACCTCAATTCCGCGGAAGCGGGGTGGTTTCCCCCGTCACGCGACTGGACAGGCCAGAACGCGCCGCTAATGCTCGCGTCCGATGTTTTCGGCCGTCCGCCCGTCCCTGCCCGCCCTGCTCCGGTTCGCGCGGACTCCCAGCATCGGCCGGTCGATCGTCGCGCTTCTGGCCGGCGCCATCGTGCTGCTGCTGGCAGCGAACCTGACCACCTTCGTCATGATCCAGCGCACCGCCGCCCTGAACGAGCAGGTCGAGCGCTCGCAGCAGGTGCGCCGCGCCGCCGGCGTCCTGCTGCTGTCCCTGGTCGACGCCGAGACCGGGCAGAGAGGGTTCCTGCTCTCGGGCGATCCCGCCTTCCTCGCCCCCTACAACCGGGCCGCCATCTCCGTCCCGGAGCAGATGGCGGAATTGGAGGGCCTGACCGCCGGTGATCCCCAGCTGGAGGCCCAGGTCGGCGTCATGCTCGAGGCGGCGCGCGACAAGCTGGCCGAGCTCGAGCGATCGGTCACCCTGTCCCGCACCGGTCGGATCGGCGAGGCGGTCCAGCTGGTGCGGTCGGGCCGGGGCCAGGACCTGATGGACACCATCCGGAGCGGCATCGGCGCCATCGACGAGATCGAGATTGTCCGGCTCGAATCCCGCACGCGCCAGTCGGATCACGGCTCGCGCCTGACCCTGTGGGCCAACGCCCTCAGCGCGCTGCTGGTGGTGGTTCTGGCCGGGATCATGGTCTGGCTGGTCAGCCGCTACATCGAGGAAATCCAGTCCGCGCGGGACAGCCTCGACCGCATGAACGCCGGACTGGAGACCCAGGTCCGCGACCGCACCGCCCAGTTGACCCTCGCCCGCGACCGCGCCGAGGCCATGTTGCGCGAGGTCAACCACCGCGTCGGCAACTCGCTGCAGCTGGTCTCCAGCTTCATGTCCATGCAGCTGCGCCATCTCGCCGACGAGGGCGCCCGCGCCGCGCTGAAGGAGTCACAGGCCCGGATCGAGGCCGTGGCCCATGTCCACCGCCGCCTCTACACCTCCGGCGACATGACCTCGGTGGCCATGGATGAATATCTCGAGGGCCTGATCGCCGAGCTCGGCAAGTCGGTCGGCCCCGGCGCGGGTTCGCCCAGCCTGACGCTGAAGGCGCGGCCCATGACGGTCTCGACCGATCAGGCGGTCTCGATCGGGGTCATCGTCACCGAGCTGGTCACCAACGCCGTCAAATACGCCTATGGCCCCGGCGAGGCCGGTGAGATCCGCATCATCCTCGAGCCCGATCCCGAAAACGGAAGGGCCCTGCTGACCGTCGAGGACGACGGCCCCGGCCTCGGCGACGCCAAGCCGAAGGGCACCGGCCTCGGCGGCAAGATCGTCACCGCCATGGCCTCGGGCCTGCGCTCGAAGGTCGAATACGATCCGGCCCACCCGGGCGTGCGCGCCCAGCTGGCTTTCGATCTCTGATCGTCGCGCTTTAGAGTCCGCACCATGCTTCAATTCGGCGAACCCGACCCCGCCCTCGACTACGCCGACCGGCCCACCGCCTTCGGCCTCGTCTTCCATGACGGCAAGCTGGCCTGCGTCCGCGTCGACCGCGGCGAGGGCAGTTATTTCGACCTGCCCGGCGGCGCCATCGACGGCGACGAAACCGAACAGCAGGCGCTCGTTCGCGAGTTCGTCGAGGAGACCGGCATGACGGTCCGGCCGTTCGCCCGCATCGCCGCGGCGGCCCAGCATTTCCGCAAGTCCGACGGGACCCCGGTCAACAACATCGGCGGCTTCTGGATCGCCGAGCGGCTGGCGCTCGATCCCGCTGCAAAGATCGAGGACGACCACGAACTGGTCTGGCTGCACCCGCACACGGCCCTGAACGAACTGCGCCACGACGCCCATGCCTGGGCGGTGGCCGCATGGCTGCGCCGGCGCTGAGCGTTTCAAGCGGAGCCTTACGGAACAACTGGCTGATACCGCTCGCTTTCCTGACACGGCCGCCGGTCCCGGCGGCGCATCAGGAGTAGAACCGATGCCCCATCACGATAGAGTCGAAGGCGCCGCCAAGAACATGGGCGGCAAGGCCAAGGAAGCGGCCGGCGACCTCACCGGCGACGAGAAGCTGAAAGCCGAAGGCAAGGCCGACCAGGTCGAGGGCAAGGTCCAGAACGCTATCGGCGGCATGAAGGACAGCCTTCGCGACGACAGGCGCCACTAGTCCGCGCTGCACGATTCAACGCCGCGCTCCATCCGGGGCGCGGCGTTCTCATGTCCGCAGCAACTTCTCCGTCATGGTCGGGCTCGTCCCGGCCATCCATGATCGCGGAAGGTCGTCGGCGAGCTCGAATGCGATCCCGCCGTGTTCAGGGATTCCCGGCACGGGGCCGGGAATGGCGGGCATTCAGTTCAGGTCGACTCTAGTCGTCGCCGCCCAGCCGGATGCGCAGGCCGTCTTCCGGCGGCTTGCTGCCGTCGGCGGGCCGGCACTCCTCGACCCAGACCACGCCGCCCTCGGGCTGGACCCGGGGCCGGGTCTCGCAGGCCCGGTCGACCAGCCGCGGTCCGCTCGCCACGGACCGGCCGGGCGCGCCGCATTGCAGGGCGTAGCGGTCGCCCGCCGCCTCCTGCCGGCACTGTTCCGCCGCCGCGCCGCCGGCCAGACCGGGCGGCAGGTCGGCGCCGAGATCGAGCGCCAGGGCGGCGCGAACGCGCGCCTGGCAGGCCTCCATGCTCTCGTTGGCCGCGCGGATCAGCGGGCTGCACTCCGACCGCTCGTCGCCGTTGGGGTCGGCTCGGGCCCAGTCGGGCAGGGAGGGGGCTGGGGCCGTCTGAGCGATGACCGGCTACGGCGGCGCGGGCTCCTGCCACACCACCTGTCCGGGGGCGGCCTGTTGCAGGATGACGGCGGCGGCGAGGGCGAGCATGGCGGACCTCCTGTAACCAGCCCGGCCAGACTAGCCTATTTGGCGAGCGCCCGCATCGCCTTCTCCAGCCCGTCCAGCGTCAGCGGATACATCCGCTCGTCGACCAGTTCGCGGATCATCCCGACCGAGGCGGAATAGCTCCAGTATCGCTCCGGCGACGGGTTCAGCCACGCCACCTTGTCCCACTGCTGCGTGGCCCGCTTCAGCCAGACCGCCCCGGCCTCCTCGTTCCAGTGCTCGACCGAGCCCCCCGGCATGCTCACCTCATAGGGGCTCATGGTGGCGTCGCCGACGAAGATGGCCCGCCAGTCGGCCGGGTATTTGTGCAGCAGCTCCCAGGTCGGGATCTTCTCGGTGTGCCGGCGCCGGTTGTCCTTCCAGACCCCTTCGTAGAGGCAGTTGTGGAAGTAGAAGAATTCGAGGTGTTTGAACTCGGTCCGGGCGGCCGAGAACAGCTCCTCGCACATCTTCACATGGGCATCCATCGAGCCGCCGATGTCGAGGAACAGCAGCACCTTGATCGTATTGCGCCGCTCGGGCCGCATGTGGATGTCCAGCCAGCCCTGACGCGCCGTGCCGTCGATGGTGGCGTCCATGTCCAGCTCGTCGGGCGCGCCCTGCCGCGCGAAGCGGCGCAGGCGGCGCAGGGCCACCTTGATGTTGCGCGTGCCCAGCTCGACCTGGTCGTCCAGGTTCCGGTACTCGCGCTTCTCCCAGACCTTGACCGCGCGGCCCTGCCGGCCCGGCCCGCCGATGCGCACGCCCTCGGGATTGTAGCCGCCGTGGCCGAACGGGCTGGTCCCGCCCGTGCCGATCCACTTGTTCCCGCCCTCGTGCCGGCCCTGCTGCTCCTCAAGCCGCTGCTTCAGCGTCTCCATCAGCTTGTCGAATCCCCCCAGCGCCTCGATCTGCGCCTTCTCCTCGTCGGTCAGGTATTTCTCGGTCAGCAGCCGCAGCCAGTCTCGGGGATGTCGGTGGCCGGATCCTCGCCCGCCCCGACCGTCTCGATCCCCGCGAACACCTTGCCGAACACCTGGTCGAAGCGGTCGTAGTGCTTCTCGTCCTTGACCAGCACCGCCCGCGACAGGTGGTAGAAGTCGTCGACCCGCCGCCCGGCCAAGTCCCGGTCCATGGCCTCCATCAGATGGAGCCATTCCTTCATCGACACCGGAACCTTGGCGTCGCGCAGGGCGGTGAAGAAGGGGAGGAGCATCAGCGCAGGCTAGCAGGAAACGACAGGGCCCGCTTCGCTCAAGGCTTGGATTCGCCGACCGCCGCCCTCAGCACATCATTGAAGAACGACCCGGCGACGATCTGGTTGGCCATGATCGAGTTCTGGTCGCCGTCGCCGGTCATGCGCTGCTTGAAGATCCATTCGCCGGCCTTGGCCGTGAGGGCGTGCGTATAGCGGGGCGCGTCCTTCGGTCCGATCAGCAGGGCGGCGTATTCGATAGGGCCCACGCCCGCCGGCGGCTCCACCTGCGCCATGGCTCCCTGATAGGGCCGGGCATCCGGCCAGCGGTTGATGATCGCCTGGGCCGCGTCGCGCGCTGAGTCCGCGGCCGAATATCCCGATCCGTAGCGTGTGGCGTAATAGGTCAGGTAGGTCGATCCGATATCGGCGTTGCAGCCGACGTCATCGCCGGGGCTGTCGTCGCTGAGGTCGAAGACCCTCAAGGTGTTGTTCTCGGCGCCGGGAAGGAACGAGCAGACCAGGCCGCTGGCCCGGTGCCGAACCTTGGCCATGCCATCGCTGCTGACGTTGACGAACAGGCCCGGCGCGCCGGAGGCGGCGATCAGGGCGTCCGCTTCGGCCGAAGCCCTCGCCAGGTCCGCCGCCGACGGTTGTTCCCGGACCCCGTCTTGCGCCGCGACCGGCGCGCCGAGCCCCAGGGCTGCGAACGCTGCAAGCGAGGCGAGTGTCGTAGCGATCGACCGCATGGGGATATCTCCTGTGACCAGTCAGGCGATCAAGCCACGGCGGCCCGGCTTCGTCCACCCACTGTCAGCTTCCGACAGTCACCCCCGCCGCAGGATGAACTCGTCGTCCAGCCACGCCCCGACCGGATACCGGTACTCCCCGGCCTTCGCGAACCCGTAGGCCGCATACAGCCTCTGCGCTTTCAGATTTCCGCTCCACACGCCGATCCACAGCGGCCCGTCGGTGTGCGCCTCCATCCACTCCAGGGCGATGGCCAGCAGCTTCGTACCCAGCCCCAGCCCTTGCGCCGACTTCGCCACATAGAGCCGCCGGAGCTCCGCGTGGCTTGGTCGCGCGTCCGGATGGGGCAGGGTGTTCGGGCCGGTGTTGGCGAAGGCCAGCAGGCCGCCGTCGCGCTCCGCCACCCACCAGGCCGCGCCCGGCTCCTTCAACTTCGCCCGGATCGCATCGGCGCTGAAGCTGGCGTCGAGAAACGCCGCCAGGTCGTCGGCCGGATACGGGATGCCGAACCCGTCCACGAAGGTGTCGATGAAGGTCTGGCGGCCCAGCGCGCCGAGGGCGTCGGCGTCGGCGTCGACGGCGGGGCGGATCACGGCTTCGGTCATGATCGGCGCCTACAGCCTCGATCCGGGCGCGACAAGTGCGGCTCGGGCGCATATCCTCGCCCCGTGAGCGTCGCCCTCTTCACCCATCCCGACATGGTCGAGCATCGCCCGGGCGCCGGCCATCCCGAACGGCCGGAGCGGCTGCGCGCGGTGCTCGACGCCCTCGACGACGCCGGCCTGTCCCGCGATCGCTACGCCGCGACGGAGGCCTCGATCGCCGATCTCGAGCGGCTCCATCCGACGGACCATGTCGCCCGCCTGCTCAACGCCTCGCCTCGCGACGGCCTGAATCAGCTCGACTCCGACACCATCCTGTCGCCCGGCAGCGTCCGCGCCGCCCGCCTCGCCGCCGGGGCGGTGATCGACGCCGTGCGCGCCGTGGCCCGGGGCGAGACCGCCCGCGCCTTCGCCGCCGTCCGTCCGCCCGGCCACCACGCCGAGCCGGATCGCGCCATGGGCTTCTGCCTGTTCTCCAACGTCGCCGTCGCCGCCCGCGTCGCCCAGTCGGAAGGCCTCGCCCGCGTCGCCGTCATCGATTTCGACGTCCATCACGGCAACGGGACACAGGCCGCCTTCGAGGCGGACGCTGGCCTGTTCCTCGGCTCGATCCACCAGATGCCCCTCTATCCCGGCTCCGGCGCCACTTCGGAAACCGGCGTCGGCAACATCGTCAACGCCCCGGTCGGCCCCCACGCCGCCCGCGAGGCCTGGCGCGCGACCTTCTCGGAGCGGCTTATGCCCGCGCTCGAATCGTTCCGGCCCGACCTGGTGCTGATCTCGGCCGGATTCGACGCTCACCGCCGCGATCCCCTCGCCCACCAGAGCCTCGAGGCCGAGGATTTCGCCTGGGCCACCCGCGCCGTGGTCGAGGTCGCGAGAACGTGCTGCGCCGGCAAGGTTGTTTCCTCGCTCGAGGGCGGCTACGACCTTGAAGGGCTCGGTCGTTCGGCGGCCGCCCATGTCCAGGCTTTGGGGGAGGACTAGGGGGCCGGATCGCAATCGCTGTTCCGCCCGTCGCTCATGTCAGCTCCCGCCCGAGAACCCTCCGTCGATCAAGCCGCGCCCGCGCCCGTTCCGCGCCCGGCGGCGCTCGTCTCCGTCCGCCCCGGCGCCATCATCCTGGCCCGCCACGGCGAACCGGCCCTGTCGCGCAAATGCCTGCTGACCTCCGACCAGTACCGCGACTGGTGGGCGAAGTATGAGGTCGGCGGCCTGCGCGCCGGCCAGACCCCGCCGCCCGAACTGCTCGCCGCGGCCGAGGGCGCCGGGGCCATCTACGCCTCGACCCGCCCGCGCGCCCAGGAAACCGCCGCCGCCATCGCCGCCGGCCGCGAGGTGATGTCGGACGCCCTGTTCATCGAGGCGCCCCTGCCGCCGCCGCGCTTTCCCTCGTGGTTCAGGCTGCCGCCCAAATACTGGGGCGCCGTGGCCCGCATCTGGTGGCACGCCTTCAACCACCACGAGGGTCAGGAGACCCGCGCCGAGGCCGAGGTCCGCGCCGAACAGGCGGCCCAGGCCCTGATCGCCCGCGCCGAGTCGGGCCAGGACGTGCTGGTCCTCGCCCACGGCTATTTCAACCACATGGTCGGCCGCCGCCTGCGCGCCGACGGCTGGAAGCTGGTCCACAACCAGGGCTTCAAATACTGGTCCCAGCGCCGCTACGAGCGCCGCTGAGCCGCTTCCCCGTTGAAGCGCGCATCCGGCCCCTCTAGGGTCGCCCGCGATGACCGAAACCACCGCCATTCCCGCAGACCTCAGCTTCGAGGACGCCCTGCAGCGTCTCGAACAGATCGTTTCCCGCCTCGAGTCCGGCCAGGCCCCGCTGGAGGAATCGATCTCGCTCTACGAGGAAGGCGCCCGCCTCAAGGCCCATTGCGAGGATCGGCTCAAGGCCGCCCAGCTGCGCGTCGAGAAGATCGTCGTCGGCCCCGACGGCCAGGCGAAGGGCGTCGCAGCGGCGGACTTCGGCTGATGTCCGGCCCCGCCGCCGCGCCGCTCACCTTCGCCGACGTCAGGAAGGTCGACTTCCGCGTCGGCCAGGTGGTCTCCGCCGATCCTTTCCCGGAGGCCCGCAAGCCGGCGTTCAAACTGGCCATCGACTTCGGCCCCGGCATCGGGGTGAAAAAGTCCTCGGCCCAGATCACCGTCCACTACACGCCGGACCAGCTGGTCGGCCGAAAGGTCGCCGCCGTGGTCAACTTCCCGCCGCGCCAGATCGGCCCCTTCATGTCCGAGGTCCTGACCCTCGGCTTCCCCGACGCCGCCGGCGAGGTCGTGCTGGTCGGCGTCGACCGCGAGGTTCCGGTGGGCGGGAGGCTGTTCTGACCGTCCTGGCCGCCAATTCCCCGGAGCAGAACGTCATCGACCGGGTGGCCGAGACCGCCGACCTCGTCACCGTCGCCCTCGACGAACTGCTGCCCCGCGCCGACGGCCCCGAATCCCGCCTGACCGAGGCCATGCGCTACGCCGCCCTCGGCCCCGGCAAGCGGCTGCGGCCCTTCTTCGCCCTCGAGGCCGCCAATCTGTTCGACATCGAGGAGCGGCCGGTGCTGCGCGCCGCCTGCGCCCTCGAATGCGTCCACGCCTACAGCCTGGTCCACGACGACCTGCCCTGCATGGACGACGACGACATGCGCCGCGGTCGCCCCACCGTGCACCGCGCCTATGACGAGGCCACCGCCGTCCTCGCCGGCGACGCCCTGCAGACCGCCGCCTTCGACATCCTGCTGCATCCCGACACCCATGAGAATCCGGCCGTTCGCTGCGAGCTCGCCGCCCGCCTGTCGCTGGCCTCGGGCGCGCGCGGCATGGCCGGCGGCCAGATGATCGACCTGCTCGGCGTGCGCGACGACCTCGGCGGCGTGGCCCGCATGCAGCGGCTCAAGACCGGCGCCCTGTTCAGCTACGCCTTCGAGATCCCCCTGATCATCGCCGACGCCCGCGAGCCGCACCGCCAGGCCCTGACCAGCTTCGCCCACGACATCGGCCTGGCCTACCAGATCGTCGACGACCTGCTCGACGTCGAGGGCGACGAGGACATCCTCGGCAAGGCGGCGCGCAAGGACCACGCCCAGGGCAAGACCAATTTCGTCACCCTGCTCGGCCTCGACGCGGCGCGGCACAGGGTCGCGCACCTCGCCGACCAGGCCCGGGCCCATCTCGACGTCTTCGGTCCCGACGCCGACATCCTCAAGGCCAGCGTGGACTATGTTCTCCGGCGCCGGTCCTGATCCGCTCCGCCATCTCGCGGCGCCGCTCACGAACTGCTCAGGAATCCCTCACTGGCATTCCCCGTGCCGGGCGTTCATGAGATAGCCCTATCGTTTCGCCCGTTTCGGGCCCTCCAGGTTGTCTCCATGCCCGACACCCCGCTGCTCGACCAGGTCACGCTCCCCGCCGACACGCGGGACTTCGACATTCCGCAGTTGAAGCAGCTGGCCGACGAACTGCGGGCCGAGACCATCGACGCCGTCTCGGTCACCGGCGGCCACCTCGGGGCCGGTCTCGGCGTGGTCGAGCTGACCGTCGCCCTGCACCACGTCTTCGACACCCCGAGCGACATCCTGATCTGGGACGTCGGCCACCAGTGCTATCCGCACAAGATCCTGACCGGCCGGCGCGACCGCATCCGCACCCTGCGCCAGCCGGGCGGCCTGTCGGGCTTCACCAAGCGCAGCGAGAGCGAATACGACCCCTTCGGCGCCGCCCACGCCTCGACCTCGATCAGCGCCGCCCTCGGCTTCTGCGCCGCCCGCGACCAGAAGGGCGAATCGAACAAGGTCGTGGCCGTCATCGGCGACGGCTCCATGTCCGCCGGCATGGCCTATGAGGCGATGAACAACGCCGCCGAGACCACCAAACAGCTGGTCGTCATCCTCAACGACAACGACATGTCGATCGCCCCGCCGGTGGGCGGCATGAGCGCCTATCTGGCCAAACAGGTCTCGGGCGGCGCCTATCGCAATTTCCGCCGCTTCGGGAAGTCGGTGGCCGAACACCTGCCGCGCCCGTTCCGCAACGCGGCCCGCAAGGCCGAGGAATACGCCCGCGGCATGATCGTCGGCGGCACCTTCTTCGAGGAGCTGGGCTTCTACTACATCGGCCCGGTGGACGGGCACGACATGGACAACCTCGTCCCCATCCTGAAGAACGCCGCCGCGGTCGATGACCGCCCGGTGGTCGTCCACGTCGTCACCCAGAAGGGCAAGGGCTACGCCCCGGCCGAATCCAGCGCCGACAAGCTGCACGCGGTGGCCAAGTTCGATGTCGTCTCGGGCAAACAGTCCAAGGCCATCGCCAATGCGCCCAGCTACACCAAGGTGTTCGGGACCGAACTGATCAAGCGGGCCGAGCGCGACCCCTCCATCGTCGCCATCACCGCCGCCATGCCGTCGGGCACCGGGCTGGACCTGTTCGGCCAGGCCTTCCCCGAGCGCACCTATGATGTCGGCATCGCCGAACAGCACGCCGTCACCTTCGCCGCCGGCCTCGCCGCCGACGGCATGAAGCCGGTCTGCGCCATCTACTCGACCTTCCTCCAGCGCGGCTACGACCAGGTCGTCCACGACGTCGCCATCCAGAAGCTGCCGGTCCGTTTCGCCATGGACCGCGCCGGACTGGTCGGGGCCGACGGCGCCACCCACGCCGGCAGCTTCGACATCGGCTACATGGGCGCCCTGCCGCACATGGTCCTGATGGCCGCCGCCGACGAGGCCGAACTGGCCGCGATGATCGCCACCTCGCTGGAGATCGACGATCGTCCCTCCGCCTTCCGCTATCCGCGCGGCGACGGCGTCGGCGTGGATATCCCCGAACTCGCCGCCCCGCTGGAGATCGGGCGGGGCCGCATCGTCCGCGAAGGGACCGCCGTCGCCATCCTGTCGCTCGGCACCCGCCTGCAGGAATCGCTGAAGGCCGCCGAGACCCTGGCCGCCCGCGGCGTCTCGGCCACGGTGGCCGCCGCCCGCTTCGCCAAGCCGCGGGCCGAGGATCTGATCCTGCGCCTCGCCCGCGAGCACGAATGCCTGATCACGGTGGAAGAGGGGGCCAGGGGCGGCTTCGGCGCCTTCGTGCTGCAGATGCTGGCCGAAAAGGGCGCGCTCGACGCCGGCCTCAAGGTGCGCACCCTTCACCTGCCCGACGTCTTCCAGGACCAGGACGCGCCGGCCGCCATGTACGCCACGGCCGGCCTCAACGCCGACCACATCGCCGCCGCCGCTCTCCAGGCTCTTGGCGTCGAGGCGAGCCGCGCCGTCCGCGCCTGACCTCGCTGACGCAACCGGACTCCCCCTGTCGCCGTTCTGTCGCGGACGGGGTCAAGGTGGAGTAAGATTGTGAAAGCCCATTTCCTGCTGGCCGCTGTCCTGATCTGCGGCGGCTGCGCCACCCAACAGGCGTCCGGCGACGCGGCCGTGATCTCGCGCGCCGGCGACGCCAACCTCACCTGCCGCCAGATCGCCGACGAAGCGGCCACGCTCAGCGCCCGCATGGGCGGCACTCCGACGGGCGTGCCGCTTGGCGGCGTCGCCCGGGCCGGCGCCGCCGCCCTGATCCCGGGCGCGGGCCTCGTGATGGCCGGCGTCGACGCCCTGAACGCGCCGGAGCGGGCCCGCCGGGAAGCCGACGAGAACCGCTGGCACTACCTCAACGGCCTCTACACCGCCCGCCGCTGCCTCCAGGGCGGGCGGTAGGCCCCGGCCGGCGGGTTCATCACAACGACCACGGCGAGGTCACAACGGGCACGACGGGATCGCGCCCGCTTCGCCTTCGCGGGCCCTTGCCCGCCATCCATCGATTGCGTCTCCCTGACGGTCGCCGCATGGCCCTCCGGCCCCGTCGTGTCCGTTGTGAATCCTCTGTGCCCGTTGTGATGAACCTGGGCTCTCAAAGCCGATTGGTGCGCTGCAAGTTAATGCGCAATCCGCGCACCGGAATCGCCCAACCCCCTGTAATCGCTTCACATGACGGCAGAGTCAGCGTCCTGAACCCGCCCCATGGCGGGGCGGGTTTAGGATAGGGGCATCCCG
>JAAXIW010000102.1 GCA_012270135.1 Brevundimonas sp.
GCCTGCCGCCAGCGTTCGCTCTGAGCCAGGATCAAACTCTCAGGTTGAGTTGACTATCTGACCTAAGCAGACCGACCCGAAGGCCGGTTGGCATTAGTTCTACGTATTCTTGACGAGATCCCACGAACGCCCCTCCGAAGAGCGACGTCATGGTGTCTTTTCAAAAAGACCGCAGTTGTCAGTGTCGAGACAGTTCCGAAGAACCGTCGCCAGGACACCGCCGCCTGCGTTTCTCTTTCCAGATCAACGATTTCAAAGACCCAGGAACCGGAGAACCGATCCCACCGTTTTGCGCCCGGTTGCGGCGGAGGCGGCGATGTAGTCGCCTCGCTTTCCCGTGTCAAGCGATCATTCCAGGGAACGATCTCTTTTCAGCGGCCCCGCCCGGAGGCGAGGGAGGCGCTGTTTAGCGCCTCGTTTTTCTGCGTCAAGTGGTTCTTTTTAAAGAAGAACCTCTCTCTGCAAACCGCCCTGGAGGGGCGGCGGAGGCGGCTCTCTAAGGAAGGCCGATCTCCGTGTCAACCGGGCTTTTTCAGCCATTTCGCGGGGACTGAAATCCGAAGACTTCGGGCCGCAAAAAAACCGCCTGGAAAGCCCGAGAGGCTTGCCTCTGTTTCGTCCGACGATTCGATTGGAGCGCGGAACCTAACCGAAACACCTTAAGGAAGCAACCCGCTTGAAGCGACTTTCTTCCCGGGGAAACCGTGGGAGACTTTCGTCTCCGCGGCCCCGGCGGCCGGCCCGTTTCCGAGCGAGGCGGCGATATACGCAGCCGCCTTTTGGACCGCAACCCGATTCCTGCGATTTTGTGAACTTTCTCGCGGAGTCGCGGTCGCCGGGCGGCGTTCACCGGCCCGGTCCCCGCCCGCGCCTCGGCCCCTAGCCGGCGGCGATATAGGTCCGCAGCGATTCCGCTTCCCGGGTCGCCTCGGCGATCTGGCATTTCACCACGTCGCCGATCGAGATCACCCCGGCCAGGCGGGCGTCCCGGAGGACGGGCAGATGGCGGATCCGGCGGTCCGTCATTCGTCCCATCAGAATCGCCACCGTCTCCGCCGGCTCCGCAAAGACGACGTCCGAAGTCATATAGGCGGAGACGGGCTCCTTCAGCGCGCCGGCTCCGCCCTGAGCGACAGCCCGCACCACGTCACGTTCCGACAGCACGCCCACCACCCGATCCGCATCGCAGACGATCAGCGCGCCGACCTTCAGCCGGTCCAGCTCGCTGCAGGCCTCTCCCAACCGCATGTCCGGGCCGATGCTGAATACGGCGTCGCCCTTGTCCTTGAGAATTTCGGCGACCAGCATCGCGGCTCCTCCTCTTTATATAGAGCGCGGCCGCGGATGGACCGCTTCAGGCCGAAGGGTCGCCCAGATCGGCCGGGGAATCAAATGATGTCCGGGGCGGTGCGGACAACCGGACCCACGGACCGATCAGCAGCGCGCCGGCGACAAAGCCGAAGGCGTGAGCCTCCCACGCCACGCGGGCCCCATCCGCGCCGGGAGCCAGTCCGACGAGGCCGGCCGCGAGATTGACCCCCATTATCACTGCAGTCATCACCAGGAACCGACGGTCCCACAGGGCCCGCAAGGACCCATTGCTCCGACCCAGCAGACGGAAGGCGGCGCCCATCAGGCCAAAAACGGCTCCCGAAGCGCCCACCAGCGGATCGAAGGAGTCCGGATGGATCAGACCATAGCCGACAGTTCCGAGCAGCCCGGTGGCGACATAGAAGGCGAGAAACCCGGCCACGCCCCTGGCCCCCGCCATGAGCCGGGCGATGGGCGGCGCGAAGGCGAATACGCCCAGGGCGTTCATGGCAACGTGCCCCCAGTTGGCATGCATGAACATCGATGTGACCAGACCTGGCCACCAATCGCCCCTCCACAGAGAGGCCGGCATAAAAGCCAGTGACAGACCGCCGTCCGGCAGGGTCGTCTGCAGCCAGAACAGGATCGGCAGCGACACAGCGAGGAGCACCGCGACAAGCGGCGCCTTGAAGACGGGTTGGGCGGTCGGCTGATCGGTCAGGGCTCGGCTCCGGGGCTGGGGAGATGACAGCGGTCATCCGCCAGCATGGCAAGCGCTTCTTAATAACCATGATCCAGATTGGGACGTGGGTTGCTTGCCGGCCCGTAAACCATGTTCGCGTGTGGAGGTTCTCGTGACCATCCGTCTGAAGGCCATCTCCCCCCTCCTCGGCGCCGCCCTGATCCTGGCGCCCACGGTCGCAGCCGCCCAGTCGGCCGGATCGTCGGGAATGGGCTCCTATCAGGCGGGCTACGGCGGCTCACGCTACACCACCGCTCGTCCGCAGACCGGCTCAACCCGGGATTCGAACGGCAACCGTCTGATCGTCGACGGCATCATCCAGCCCGGCGCCAATAGCTACTCCAGCGCCAGCGGCGGCGTCTCGTCCAGCTTTTCCGGAGTGGGCGGCGGCAACGGGGGCACGGCGATCGGCGGCTCCACCGCCATCGGCAACAGCCTGAACGTGGTGGTCCAAGGCAACCACAACACGGTCATCGTCAATTCGCGGCAGATCAACAACGGCAACGTCACCGCCGGAACCAATCTGAACGGCACGCTGAGGCTTCCATGATCTCCAGTCAGTTCGCCCGGCGCCTGAAGACGGCCGGCGCCGTCGGCGCCATCGCCGCGCTTCTCGGCGGCTGCATCTCCGCATCGGCGGGGCCGAACGGCACCTACGCCACGCCGATCGGCAACGCGCCGGTGACGGCGAACCCGACACCCTATTCCGCCGCCCTCTACTGCATGGCCGCCTCCGCCCGGCGCTATAACCTGCCGTCGCCGCGCATGGCGGTGGG
>JAAXIW010000114.1 GCA_012270135.1 Brevundimonas sp.
CCGGTCAGGTTCTCGATCGAGCTGAACGTGTCCGTCCCGCCGTCGCCGTCGTTGCACGCGGCGTTGGTGTTCAGCTGGGCCCGCATGCCCGCCGCGGCGTTCGAATAGTCCGCCGTATCGACGCCCGCGCCGCCGTCCAGCACGTCAGCCCCGCCGCCGCCGCGAAGGATGTCGTCGCCATTCAGGCCGGTGAGGATGTCGCCCCGGGCCGTGCCGACCAGAACATCGCCGGTCGCCGTACCGGTCACGGTCTCGCCGACCAGTTGTTCCGTCCGGTCGGCGAAGCGGGCGAACTCGATGGACGACAGGGTGTCGACGCCATCCGGCCCGGTGACGGTGAAGGTCCCGTCGGCGTTCTGGCGAATCGTATAGGCCGCCCGATTACCGGAGAAGACGGCCGTGTCCTGCCCCGTACCGCCATTCAGCGTGTCCGCGCCCAGGCCGCCGTCGAGCACGTCATCGCCGGCGAGGCCATTGAGCACGTCGTCGCCGGCGAGGCCCGTCAGGGTGTCGCCGCCCCGGTCGCCCGACAGGGCGTCAGCACCCGCGGAACCAGTGACGATCAGTCCCGGCGGCGCCGGCAGCACCTCGACGGTCTGGTAGTCGACGGTGGTGAAGCTGTCCGCGCCCTGGCGGGTGGTCACCGTGATGATGAGGTCGAAATTCGTTCCCGCGGAAGCCGAGGGCACGATGATGGTCAGGCCTGCCAGATCGCCCGGAGCAAGCAGCCAGCTGCCGTCGGCCTGTTGCAGGCCAGCGGAGAGCATGGCTCCGGCGGGAAGGTTCGACAGCACGATCTCGATCGTCTCGGAGGCGTCCCGGGCCTCGACCTCGATCTCCAGCCGGATCGGCGCCTCCGCTTCGCCCCTGAACGGCGGCTCGGGGTCGATGTCGAAGCGGCGCGAGAAGACGTTGCCGTTGCGGGCGTCGTGCCAGACCACCAGCATGTCGCCGTTGGCGTCGAGACTGACCATCGGGTCGGCGTAGCGTTCGATGGAATACTGGTCGCCGTAGGCTTCGGCGTTGATGCGGAACGCGTCGCCGATCGTGCGGCCGGCGGCGTCGTAACGCTGCGCATACAGGTCGACGCCGCTGTCGTCGGGCGTTTCCCAGTTCCATAGCACGATCCAGCCTCCGTCGGGCAGGCCGATCACGTCCGGATGGGCGACCGAGGCCCCCGTCGCGGGGCGGATCACGGAGAATTCGTCATGCCCCACGAGCTGGCCGTCGGCGATCTCGAAGCGCCGGGCATAGACGCCGTGGACGGCGCCCGGCTGGTCGGCCTGGGTCGTCCAGACCGCCAGAAAGGAGCCGTCGGCCAGGGTGGTCACCTTGACGTCGACCTGCGATCCGGCGGTCGCCTGATTGAGGCGATAGACGGTCGCATCGTTGCGGTCGTCGTAGACGCGCATCTCCAGCGCCGTCCCCGAGCCGTCCGAGGTGTAGCTGGTCCACACGGCCGCGAAGGCGCCATTCTCCAGGGCGGTTACGTCCGGCCAGCGCTGGCTGGCCCCCGCCTTGTCCCGCACGAGGAACTCACCGCCCACAGGAGCGCCTGCGGCGTCGTAGCGCTGGCCGCGAATCTGGAAGCCGCCGTCGTTGACCGGCTCGCTTTCGAACAGGACGACGAAGCCTCCATCGTCGAGCAGGGTGGCCGACGGCGCCTCCTGTGCGTAGGCGGTGGTGGTGTTGACGCGGAACTCGGCGCCGACCTTCACCCCGGTCGCGTTGAAGCGCTGACCGTAGACGCCGACCTCGGAGCCGTCCTGGTTGAACGAGTGCCAGAAGACCGCGAAGCCGCCGTCGGCGAGGCCCAGAACCGTGGGCATGGTCTGCCCGCCCGTGTGATAGCTGTTGGCGGTGAAGTCGCCCGGGCTGCCCCAGTATTCGTTGACGCTGACCACGCTGCCGTCGGCTCCGTAGACCAGGGCGCGGATGCCGGCGCCGTCGGAGTCGTAGCCCGTCCAGACGACGGCGTAGCCGCCGCCGGTCAGACCGGCGACGCCCGGATCCGTATAGTTGCCGCCGATCGTGTTCGTGATGTTGACGTCCCCGGCGGTCACCGGGTCGGCGCCTGTACCGATGGTCACCACGGCGCCGTCGGCGTCATTGTCCACCGGAAGCACCTGCACCGGCCGGTAGGAGACGGCGGTGGCGCGGCTGTCGCCATCGATGGTTGTGATCTCGATACGCAGCAGAATCTCGCCGGCGTAGCCGGGTGGCGGCGTGAGGGTCAGGCTGGCGGCCTCCGCGGCGGTGACCACCCAGGCCCCGTCCTCGCGCTGGGTCCCGGCCGAAAGGGTCGCGCCCGGCGGCAGGTTGGAAATGGCCAGTTCGAAGGTCTCGGAGGCGTCGATCAGATTGACCGCCAGCGGAATGGCGATCTCGTCGCCCTGATAGGCGGTGAACGCCGCCTCAGGCGGATCGAAGCGGCGGTGATGCACCTCGCCGTCGCCCCACCAGGTGGCGACCAGCGTTCCGTCGGCCAGCACCGTGAAGCTGGTGTCGGTGATGGCGCTGTCGAGGGTCTGGTCCCCCGCGGTGGTGGCGTTCAGCCGGAACTCCGAGCCCAGGTACTGGGTCCCGTCGGCGCTGATGCGCTGGCCGTAGATTCCCGCGCCCGAGCCGTCGGTGCCCGCCGAGGTCCACAGGATCAGAAAGGTCCCGTCCGCCAGGGCGACGATGTTCGGCGACGACTGATTGCCGGTCGTGGTCCGGTTGGCCCACCGCTCGGCGAGGATCGGCTGGCCATCCTCGTTCAGCACGCGGAACACGATGCCCGTTCCCGAGGCGTCGGCCGCTTGCCAGGCCGCGACCATAATGCCGT
>JAAXIW010000383.1 GCA_012270135.1 Brevundimonas sp.
CGAAGCCGCGCTTGACGAACAGCTGGGACAGGGTGACGGCGACCGGGTTGTTCATATGCCCGCCCGCCTTGGGGTGCGGATGCAGGATCAGGGCGATCGGGGCGTTCGGGCGCTTGCCCGGCGAGTAACGGCCTTCGATGCGGCCGGAGGCCCCGGGCAGAATGACTTCAGGCATGGGCGGCGCGAATTCCCGTGTTCAAAACTCATTTCGCAGCTGCGTAATACTTGACCGCGCCGGTAGGACTTTTTAAGTCCGCCGTGCGTGCCGACGCCTTTGCGAAGGCGCGGGTTCTAGCACAGGACCCCCGAAATGCGCGCAAATTTTGAGGGTGCGCGATGCGACTGTCGACCAAGGGACGATACGCGGTGATGGCGATGGCCGATCTGGCCAAGAACGGCCGCGCGGACGGGGGCCAGCGCGCGGTGTCGCTGGCCGAGATCGCGGCCCGCCAGGAGATTTCGCTGAGCTATCTGGAGCAATTGTTCGCGCGGCTGCGGAAGAGCGGCCTGGTGCAGAGCGTGCGCGGGCCCGGCGGCGGCTACCGGCTGACGCGGGGGGCCGACGAGACGGTGGTCGCCGATATCGTTCTGGCAGTCGACGAGCCGATCCGGGCGACGCGCTGCGCCGGCCAGGGCTCGCCCCGAGGCTGCATGATGGCCG
The DNA here is from genome assembly GCA_012270135.1 of Brevundimonas sp. Classification (GTDB taxonomy): domain Bacteria; phylum Pseudomonadota; class Alphaproteobacteria; order Caulobacterales; family Caulobacteraceae; genus Brevundimonas. The sequence continues at coordinate 662 of JAAXIW010000383.1, forward strand.
GCGAGCGCTGCATCACCCACAATCTGTGGGAAGACCTCGGCGACGAAATCCACCGCTATCTGGCCGGGGTGTCGCTGGAAGACGTGGTGATGAACCGCACGGGCGCGCGGCGCCGCGACGCGGGTGTGGGAGTGGCGGCGTGAGTCCTGTGTATCTCGATTACAATGCCTCGGGCCTCGTCCGGCCGGAGGTGCAGGCTGTGATGGCCAAGGCGCTGGCCGACAACGGCAATCCGTCGGCGGTGCATGCGGCCGGGCGGCGGGCGCGGGCGCGGGTCGAGACGGCGCGGGCGCAGGTGGCCGGGCTCGTCGGGGCCGATCCGACGGCGGTGGTGTTCTCGTCCGGCGGCACGGAGTCCAATGCCCAGGCGATCCTGAGCGCCCTGGCGGCGGGCTGCGAGCGGCTGATCGTCGGGGCGACCGAGCATCCGTGCGTGGCCGAGGCGGCCATCGCCTCGGGCAAGCCGGTCAAGATGCTGCCGGTCGATGCGCGCGGCGTGGTCGACCTGAACAAGCTGCGCCAGCTGCTGGGCCAGCCGGGCAAGGCGGTGGTGGCCATCCATCACGCCAACAACGAGAGCGGCGTGATCCAGCCGATCGCCGAGGCGGCGCGGCTGGTGCGCTCCGCCGGCGGCTGGCTGCACGTCGACGCCATCCAGTCGGCGGGCAAGATCCCGGTCGAGATCCGGATGCTGCAGGCCGACAGCCTGCCCCGGTCGGCGCTCAAGCTGGGCGGGCCGCAGGGCGTCGGGGCGCTGGTCATGGGCGAGGGCCGCGAGGCGGTCCGCATCGTCCACGGCGCCGGGCAGGAGCGCGGCCTTCGCGCCGGCACCGAGAATGTGCCGGGCATCGCCGGCTTCGGCGAGAGCGCGGTCTGCGCCGCGCGCGACCTGCCGCAGGCGCAGGCCCACGCCGCGTGGCGCGACGCGGCCGAGGCGACGGTCAAGGCGGCCGGTGCGACCATCATCGGCGAGGGCGCCGGGCGGCTGCCCAACACCCTGTTCATGGCCGTACCCGACTGGGAGAGCCCGCAGCAGCTGATCACCCTCGACCTGATGGGGCTGATGGTCTCGGCGGGCAGCGCCTGTTCGTCGGGCAAGACCAAGCCGTCGCGGGCCATTCTGGCGACCGGGCGGGCCGCGCTGGCCACCGGCGGCATCCGCGTCTCGGGCGGCTGGGGCACGGTCGAGGACGACTGGAACCGGTTCGCCGAGGCCTGGGTCGCCGCCTACGCCAAACACCGCGAGCGGGCGGCCGCGCGCGCGAAGGAAGTCGCCTGATGGCCGCGGTCAAGGAAACCATCGACGCGGTCGCCGCCCTCGAGAAATACGAGCACGGCTTCACCAGCGACATCGACACGGAATACGCCCCGCGCGGGCTGAACGCCGACATCGTCCGCTTCATCTCCGAGAAGAAGGGCGAGCCGGCGTGGATGCTGGAATGGCGGCTGGCCGCGTTCGAGCGCTGGCAGGCGATGGAGGAGCCGACCTGGGCGTCGGTGAAATACACGCCGGTCGATTATCAGGATCTGTTCTACTACGCCGCGCCGAAGAAGAAGGAGGGGCCCAAGAGCCTCGACGAGGTCGATCCGGAACTGCTGGCCGTCTATGCCAAGCTGGGCATCCCGCTGAAGGAGCAGGAGGTGCTGGCCGGGGTCGAGGGCGCGCCGCGCTACGCCGTGGACGCGGTGTTCGACAGCGTCAGCGTGGTCACCACCTTCAAGAAGGAGCTGCAGAAGGTCGGGGTGATCTTCATGCCGATCTCCGAGGCCCTGCGCGAACACCCGGAGCTGGTGCGCCAGTATCTGGGCTCGGTGGTGCCGGTCTCGGACAACTATTTCGCGGCCCTGAACAGCGCGGTCTTTTCGGACGGATCGTTCGTCTACATCCCGCCGGGCGTGCGCTGCCCGATGGAGCTGTCGACCTATTTCCGCATCAACGCCAGCCAGACGGGCCAGTTCGAGCGGACCCTGATCATCGCCGACAAGGGCAGCTACTGCTCCTATCTGGAGGGCTGCACGGCGCCGATGCGCGACGAGAACCAGCTGCATGCGGCGGTGGTCGAGCTGGTGGCGCTGGACGACGCCGAGATCAAATATTCGACGGTGCAGAACTGGTACCCCGGCGACGCCGAGGGAAAGGGCGGCATCTACAACTTCGTCAC
>JAAXIW010000245.1 GCA_012270135.1 Brevundimonas sp.
GCCTCGACGGGTGCACGGTCCAGCCGCCGCGCCAGAGCCCGAAACCGCGGCTTCGCGCCGCCTCGCGCGCGTCGGCGAGCCAGTCGCCCTCGCTCGGGCGCGCCCAGCCCGCCCGCCCCAGCCCGGCGGCGCGCGTGCCTTCCTCGGCGCGACTGCGAGCGCGGAGCGAATAGGTGCCCGGCAAGTCGAGCACCGACATCGTCCGCCCGTCGGCGGTCCGGATCACGCCTTCCTTGCGCTCGACCGTCACGCCTGCGTAGTTCGCCACCTTCTGGTGGGCGCCGGTCAGGGCGTTGAACAGCGCCGTCTTGCCGCTGTTGGGATTGCCGACAAGCGCGACCCGCGCGCTCCGAACCGCGATATCCATCAGGCGACCGGCTCCATCCGGACGATCAGGCTCGCGGCCTCGTGACGGCGAAGCGCTACGCGCATGTCGTCAACCTTCATGGCGATCGGGTCACGGCCGAACAGGCCTTGGTGCAGCAGTTCGACCCGGGCGCCCTCGACGAATCCCAGTTCCAGCAGGCGACGCTCCAGCTCCAGCTCGTGTTCGTCATGGTGACTGTGGTCGCCGACCTGCACGATGACGCCGCGGTCGCCCCGCCGGGCCTGGCTGAGTTTGATGATGTCGGACATGAGGCTCACGCACGGCGGCGCGATCGACGCGCCTTTTGACAGTGATTATCAGGTGCGAGAGCGGTCCGTCCACCACCGAAGCGTCGCAGCCGTTGTCCGAAACGATGGTTGGGCTATCACTGCGGCGACATTGGAGTCCGCGCATGAACCGACCCATCCTGATCCTCTTCGGCGCCCTGGGCCTCGCTGCTTGCGGCCAAGGCGGCGGCGAAGCCGCGCCCGCGACGCCGGCCCGTCCGGCGCCGACGCCCGAACAAAGGGCGGCCCTGCTCGCGACCCTGCCGGCGCCGTATAACGCCGCCGATCTGGACAACGGCCGTCGCGTGTTCGCTCGCTGCCGTTCCTGCCACACGATCACCGAGGGCGGACCGAACATGACGGGCCCGAACCTGTACGGCGTCTTCGGCCGTCAGGCCGGCGTCCATGCGAAGTACAACTACTCGACCGCCCTGAAGCAGGCGGATTTCGTCTGGGATGGTGAACGGCTGGACCACTGGCTGGAGAATCCGCGCACCTTCCTGAAGGGCACCAAGATGAGCTTCGCCGGCATCCCGGTCGCGGAGGACCGCCGCGACGTCATCGCCTTCCTCAAGGTCGAGACGGGCTACAGCCCGCCCGTCCAGCCCTGACCTATTCGGCGGCGATCGGCGCCGGGTCGTTGGCCGCCGCTTCCTTTGCCTCCCACTCCTCGATCTTGCGGGCGGTGTATTCCGGCGACTTGGTGAACCGCGCCAGCACCCCGTAGATCACCGGCACCACGAACAGGGTGAGCAGGGTGGCGAACATCGCCCCGGCGAAAATGACGACGCCGATCGTCTGACGGCTGCCCGCCCCCGCGCCCTGCCACAGCACGAGCGGCAGGGCCCCGAACGCCGTGGCGATCGAGGTCATGATGATCGGGCGCAGGCGAAGGGTCGAGGCTTCGATGATGGCGTCGTGGATAGAGCGGCCCTGGTCGCGCAGCTGATTGGCGAATTCGACGATCAGGATGCCATTCTTGGCCGCCACCCCGATGAGGATGATCAATCCGATCTGGCTGTAGATGTTCAGGCTCGACCCGGCCATGACCAGGCCGAACAGCCCCCCGGCGGCGGCCAGAGGCACCGTCAGCATGATCACCGCTGGCGTGATCCAGCTCTCGAACTGGGCCGCCAGCACCAGGAAGACCAGCAGCAGGGCCAGGCCGAAGGCCCAGCCGACGGCGCTGCCCGCCTCCTGCTGGTCGCGGGCGGCGCCGCCCCACTGGACGGTGGCCACACCCGAGGGCTGTTCAGCCGCCTGATCGCTGAGGAAGGCCATGGCGTCGGCGAGAGTCGTGCCGGGGTTCAAATCGGCGCTCAGGGAAATACTGCGCTGGCGATCCAGACGTCGGCGATCCGGCGTGTCACCGGATGTCTCGGTCGTGACCACAGAGGAGAGCGGGACCAGTTGTCCTCCTCCGGTCGAGACATACAACGCTTCCAGATCTCCGACCGACCGTCGGTTCTCGAGGTCGGTCTGAAGGATGACATCATACTCCTGACCACCGCGGATATAGGTCGTCGCCCGGCGCGACCCGAACATGGTCTGCAACGTCCGGCCGATCTCCTGCGACGACACCCCCAGGGCGGCGGCGCGCTGAGGATCCACATCGACCAGCAGACGAGGCGCATTCGGCTCGTAGTCGAGACGGGGCCTCGAGAATCCGGGATTCTGCTGGGCGGCGGCCAGGATCGGTTGCACCCACTCGAACATGTCTTCGTATTCGGCCCCGGTCAGGACCATCTCGATCGAGTTGGAGTTGCCGCCGCCACGCTGGAAGGCTCCGGGGACGCTGACGTTGACCTGGGCGTCGGTCTGGCTGCGCAGTTTCTGGTTTAGCTCCTGGGCGATTTCATCGGCCGAACGACTGCGTTCCGACCAGTCTTTCAAGGTCAGGACGGCATTGCCCGAGTTGAAACTTCCGCCACCGAAGCCCGGCGCGGAGACCAGATAGCTCTCGACCTCGCCGCTTTCCCGATATTCGGCGAGGATCGGCTCGAGGCCCAGCATGATACGGCGAGTGTAGTCGAACCCGGCCCCTTCGGGCCCCTGGATCCGGCCGACGATCCGGCCCCGGTCTTCTGAAGGCACGAGCTCGCTGGGCAGGGCGAGGAACATGACTCCCGCCCCGGCGGCCACCAGGAAGATGAGGCCGACCATGCCGCCGACCGCCGCCCGCCGGCCAAGCAAGGCCGTCAGGGAGTTGCGATACGAGTTCTTGAGCGCCTCCATGCCGCGGTCGACCCGCCGCGCCACCCAACCGGACCCCGAGGCGGGCCGCAGGATCTTTGAGGCCAGCATCGGCGACAGACTGAGCGCCAGGAATGCCGAGAAAGCCACGGCGGCGGCGATCGCGGCAGCCAATTCGACGAACAACCGCCCGACGTAACCGGGCAGAAACAGTAGCGGCGCGAACACGGACAAGAGCACGATCGTCGTGGCGACGACGGCGAAAAAGACCTGCCGCGCCCCGCGCTCCGCCGCGACCAGCGGCGGCTCGCCGTGATCGATGCGGCGCTGGATATTCTCAGTGACCACGATGGCGTCGTCCACCACCAGGCCGATGGCCAGCACAAGGGCGAGCAGGGTCAGCAGGTTCAGCGAGAAGCCGAGCGGCGCCAGGATGATGAAGGTCGACAAGAGGCAGATCGGAGCCACGATCGAGGGAATGAAGGCGGCCCTCAGCGTCCCGAGGAAGATGAAGTTGACCAACGCCACAAGCACCAGGGCGATCCCGATGGTAATCCAGACCTCGTCGATGGCGTGGGCGGTGAACACGGAGTTGTCCGACCCGACGACCAGTTCCGTCCCTTCCGGGAGACTTGGCTGGACCTGCTCCATCATCTCCCTCACACCCTCGGAAATCGCGAGGTCGTTGGACTGGGCCTGACGGGTGACGGCGAGGCCGATCTGATCCAGTCCGTTGCCGCGAAACAGTCGGCGCTCCTCTTCCGGCGCCTCTTCGACCCGGGCGATATCTCCGAGGCGGGTGACATAGGCCGTCTGGTTCTGAAGCGCTCCAGACTGGGCGCCCGACGCCGCGCCCCCGCGGGCGCTGATCGGCAGCTGCCGGAAATCTTCAGCCAGCGCGTAGTTGCGGTCCACCCGAACCGTGTAGTTCTTCTCGCCGGTGTCCAGCGCGCCCGCAGGCAGTTCGATGTTCTGGCTGGTCAGCGCCGACTCTACGTCAGTCACCGTCAGACCGCGCGCGGCGAGAGCGGCGGGCTCGAGCCATATACGCATCGAGTAGCGCTGCTCGCCATAAATCTGGACCTGGGCCACCCCGGGCACCGTCGCCAGCCGGTCGATCAGATAGCGGTCGGCGTAGTCGGTCAACGCAAGCCGATCCATCTGGCTGGACCGCAGGAACAGGATCATGATCGGCTGACCGTTCGTGTCGGCCTTGGCGACCTCGGGGGGGTCGGCCTGGTCCGGCAGATTGCCCAAGACGCGCGAAATCCGGTCCCGCACGTCGTTGGCGGCGCTGTCGATGTCCCGGTCGAGGGAAAATTCGATACGGACACTGGACCGGCCGTCCCGGCTGGTCGAGTTGATGCGATCGACGCCTTGGATGCCGGCGATGCGCTGTTCAATCGGCTCGGTGATCCGGCTTTCGATCACCTCGGCCGAGGCGCCGGCGTAGGTGGTGTTGACCGATACGATGGGCGGATCGACGTCCGGAAGTTCCCTTACGGGCAGGAAGAAGAAGGCCGCGGCGCCCACCACGCACAGCACGATCGCCGCCACCGCCGCGAAGACGGGGCGGCGGACAGAGACGTCGGACAACATCATTTCGAGGCGTCCGCGCGACGAGCCGGGGCGCCGGCGACGGTCACCGGCGATCCTGGCTGAATACGGTTCAGGCCGGTCGCGACCACCCGGTCGCCGGCGTTCAGTCCCGACAGTATCTCAACGAAGCCATCCTCCACCGAGCCTGCCTGGACGCTCAGCCGCTGGGCGGTCAGGCCCCGCTCGCCGGGGGCGATGCGGAAAACGAAGGCGCTGTCGCCCTCGTACTGGATCGCGGCCTCGGGCACTGCGAGACCCTGCCTCACGCCCTGCCGGACAGCCACCCGCATCGACATGCCGGGGCGGATGCGTCCGCCGGGATTGGGAATTTCGGCCCGCGCTGTCGCTGACCGGGTCTGTTCGTTGACGCGCGTGTCGATCAGGGCGATGCGACCGGTGAAGGTCTCGCCGCCGAGGGCGTCGGCGGTGGCCGTGATCGGCACGCCCGGCCGGAGGACCGACAGATAGCGCTCCGGCAGGGGGAAATCGACGCGAACCACGCTGACGTCGTCGAGGGTGGTGATTACCGCGCCCGGACTGATCAAGGTGCCGGCCGTCACGGTGGTGAGGCCCAGAACTCCCGAGAAGGGCGCCCGGATAAGGCGGTCGCCACGCCGCGCCTGGGCGGCGTCGAGACCGGCCCGCGCGGCCTCGAGCGCCGTCTCCGCATTCTCGGCCGTGACCCTCGGGGCGACTCCCCGGTCGGCAAGTTCACGGTAGCGGTCGTATTCGCGCTGGGCCTGGGCCACCCGCGACCGGGCCTCGATGATGTCGGCATCCTCTTCGCGCGCCTGCAACTCGACGAGCGGCGCCCCGGCGCCGACCCGCTGGCCGTCAGTGAACAGGACGCGGGTGATCAGCTCGCTCGTCGACGAGGTGATGTTGACCGAACGCCGACCGCGCGCGACGCCGAGGACGCGGATCTCGTCGGAGAATTCGCGCGGCGCGACAATGGCCTGGGAGACCGCCTGACCGCGTCCCGCCCCGGGGCCGCCCCGTCCGCCCGATCCGCCTCCCTCCTCCTCACCCGCGAAGGCAAGTCGCAGGATCACGGCCCCCACCATCAGGGCGAGCAGGACCGCGGCGGCGGCGAGGAAGAAATGGCGCTTGATCACGCGGGACTGGCTCCGGAACGGGACGAGCCGACTTAGCGGCTCCCGCCGTCGACGCAACTGGAGTCTCTGCAACGGACGGTGTTTCGGAATCCGTCGCTGAAAAGACCGGACGTTCTACGCGTCAGAAGCGGCGCCAGATGCCGATCACCGGCCCGCTTGCCTGCGGCGTTTCGCGCCCCGCGACCGTCTGCCTCCATCCTGCCTGCACGCTCCAGTCTCCGAAGTCCCGAACCACAGACGCCTCCATGGACAGCCAGCGCGTCGCGCCGTCTTCGGTTTCGCCGCCAAAGGCTTGGGTGAGCACCATCCAGTCGTCGCCAAGATGTGCTCCGACCGTCGCGTCGACGCGCGTTTCGTCGGGCAAGCCCTGCCGCAACCGCCGCGCCACCTCCAGCTCGACAAACGTGCGCGGCGGGACCGGTCCCCAGCCAGTCTGGAACGAGCGGCCGACGGAGGCCCGCATCTCCCAGTCATGGTCGCCCTGCCCCGGCGCGGCGTAGCCCGCGTTGCGCCCTTCTCCACCGGCAGCGTAGCCGGCGTAGAGGCCGACAGCGGTGTTGTCGTCGCGCCAGACTTGCCAACTGATCCCGAGCTCGATGGGCCCCCGCCCCTCGAACTCGACGAACGCGTCCTCGCCGGATTGCCAATCGCCCTTGAACCGGACCGTCAGCCGGTCGGTCAATCCGTATTCCGCGAAGGTTCCGAACACGGTATCGCGCCGGGCGGCCGGGAGGTCGGCCAGGACGCCGTCGGGATCGAAGCCGCGCTTGGCGGTCATCTGCTCGAACTTGACGATGACCTGCCCCTTGCCCTTGGGTTGATTCCAGGCCCCGGCGGCCGCGGGCGTGGCGACGGCCGCGAGCGTCAACCCGACGAGCAGCCTCCCGGCGCGGTTCACACGTCGTAGCCCGGTGACTTTCGATCAAGCATTCGAAGCGCCCCCGGCCATGCGAGGGCGGATACAAAGCCGATGCCCTTGCCCTGTTCCCGGGTCTCGGCCTGGGCCGCCTCGGGCGCCATCAGCACATGGTCGCGACCGACCGACAGGGCCGCCACCTGTTGGGCGCAAGCCCGCTCGAGGAAGAACATGCCGATCCACGCCTGCGCCGCCGTCTGTCCCACCGCCAGCGTGCCGTGGTTGCGTAGCAGCATAAGGGGCTTGTCCCCGAGGTCCGCGACCAGCCGCTCGCGCTCGTCATGATTCAGCGCCAGGCCCTCGTAGCCGTGGTAGCTGACCTGTTCCTGCAGAAGGCAGGCGTTCTGGCCCAGCGGCAGCAGACCTTCCTGCTGCGCCGCCACCCCGACGCCGGCGATCGTGTGCAAATGGATTACGAAATGGGCGTCGTCCCGCGCGGCGTGGATGGCCGAATGGATGGTGAACCCGGCCGGATTGATGAAGCTGGTCGTGTCCTGAACGACATTCCCGTCCAGATCGACCTTGACCAGGCAGGACGCGGTCATCTCCTCGAAATACCAGCCGTAGGGGTTGATGAGGAAATGTTTCTCCGGTCCCGGCACACGCGCCGAGATGTGGGTGAAGATCATGTCGTCCCAGCCGTGCAGGGCGACCAGCCGGTAGAGTGCGGCCAGTTCGACGCGAGCATTCCACTCGGCCTCCGAGACGCGTGATTTCAGCGATACGGTCGCTCCATCAGCCATGGTCGATATCCTCGAAATTGCGTTCGGCGGCGCACGCTCGCGCCGGGCGGGGCCGCCGTCAAGATTCAGCTTCCGTTAACCCTGCCTTAGCGGCCTGCCGCTACGCTTCGATCAGCCGAATCGTCGGCGCGCCGGAGACGCCCTTGACCGTCGCTCAGCTTCGCTCCCCGCCCCTCGCCTCGCCACCGGCCTATCCGGACCTGTTGGCGCTGGCGAGAAACCCCAGCGCGGACGCCCGCGAGCGGCTGCTGCTCGGGGTCATCGCTCTGTGCGACGCCCGCCCGCCGTCGGGAGAGCTGTCCCCGGTCCTGAGCGAGATCTTCCTGACGCTGGCGCGGCAGGCGGAGCGCGAGGTCCGCAAGGTGCTGTCGCAGCGCCTCGCCCAGGCCGACTGGGCTCCGCCCGCCCTGATCAACGTCCTGGCGCTCGACGAAATCGAGATCGCGCGCCCGGTGCTCGCCGCCAGCCCCCTGCTCCAGGACGACGACCTGCTCCGCGTCCTGGTCGAGGCGACGCTGGAGCATCAGATCGAAATAGCCCGCAGGCCGAACCTGGGCGGCCGGGTCGCCGACGCCATCATTGATCGAGGGGAGCCCGCCACCCTGCCCGCCCTCGCGGTCAATCGCACCGCGGAGATCAGTCTCGAGAGTCGCCGTCGTCTGGTCGAGCAATCGCGGCGCGTGGCCGCCCTGCGCGGCCCGCTGACACGGCATCCGCGGATGACGGAACAACTGGCCGAACAGATGTATCAATGGGTCGGCGCTGCCTTGCGCCAGTCCATCTGCGACCGCTTTCAGGTCGACGGGTCCAAGCTGGCCCCGTTGGTCGAACAGTCCGTCTACGACGCGCGATCCGGAACTATGGTCGCGATACCTGCCAACGATCCCGACAGAGACGAGATGGAGCGGCGGCTGGTCACCAAACTACAGGCGGCAGGGCAACTTCGCGCCGGCTACCTCGTGCGTGCAATCCGGGAACACCGTCTTGGGCTGTTCGTCCACGCCGTGGCTACCTTGGGAGGAATTCCGGTCGCCCAGGTGCGGGAGGCGCTGGCGGCTCGCAGCGCGGAAGCCCTGTTCTACGCCTGCGCGGCATGCGGCGTTGACCGCGCGGTCTATCCAGCCCTCCTGGCCGAGATCCGCGTGCTCAACGAGGGGCTCCCGGGCGACGCCGGCGCACCAGTCTGGACCCGCGGGACCATTTCGGCGACCTCCGCGGCCCGCTCGTTCCGGGCGCTCATCAAGCGGTGAGAAAGCGCGTTTGACTTCGCAGCCGTGCTCGGCTTGCGTAGAAACGTGACACAGCCTGACCTCCGCATAGCTTTCGCTGCCTCGGATCGCCCGGAAGCCATGGCCGCACGTGACCGGCTGGTCGAACTGTACGGCTCATCCGACGCCGCCTCGGCCGACGTCATCGTCGCGCTGGGCGGTGACGGTTTCATGCTGGAGACCCTGCACTCAAATCTGCAGCGTCGAACGCCGGTGTTCGGCATGAACCGCGGGTCGGTCGGGTTTCTGTTGAACGATTTCAGTGAGGACGGCCTGCGAGAACGTCTGAAGGGCGCCGGGCGGGCCGTCATCCACCCCCTGCAGATGGACGCCTGGACCGAAAGCGGGGCCGTGCAGAGCGGCCTGGCCATCAACGAAGTGTCGCTGCTCCGGCAAACCCGGCAAAGCGCCAAGCTTCGCATCACGGTGGACGACAAGGTGCGGCTGGAGGAATTGTCCTGTGATGGGTGCCTTGTCGCCACAGCGGCCGGATCCACCGCCTACAATCTGTCGGCGCACGGACCGATCATCCCGCTGGACGCCCGGGTTCTCGCCCTGACGCCGATCAGCGCCTTCCGTCCCCGACGTTGGCGCGGCGCATTGCTGCCTCACACGGCCAAGGTCTGTTTCGAGGTCCTTGAGCCGGACAAGCGTCCGGTCAGCGCCACGGCTGATAGCTTCGAAGTCCGGCGCGTAGCCCGGGTGGAGGTGCGGGAACGGCGGGACATCGCTCTTACCATGCTGTTCGACGCCGGCCGCTCGTTCGAGGAACGCGTTCTGGCCGAGCAGTTCACTTCCTGAGAGCGTGCACCGGTTCTTAAGGCTGTCCCGTCACCATGCGGCAGGTTCGTCTCGAGGAGCTCGCCGTGAGCAATTCCGCCCAGGTCATCCGCCCGCCCAACACCCTGCGCCTCAAGGTGGGCGGAGCATTCGGGGGCATCGACGCCAGTGCGATCGCCAAGGCCGAGGAGGCGCTGAAGGCGATGTCCTCGCAGTTCGGTCAATGGCTGCAGGACGAAATCGTCAAGCTCGACAAGGCCCAGAGCGACATCCGCGAACTGGGCTACAACGCCCAGACCGCCGAGGCGCTGTATTTCCGCGCTCATGATCTGAAGGGTCTCGGCGCCACCTATCAGTATCCTTTGGTGACCCGGCTGGCCGGGTCACTGTGCAAGATGATGGACGACCCCGGCAAGCGTATGGCGGCTCCGCGGGTGCTGATCGACGCCCATATCGACGCGATCAAGGCGGTGGTCCGGGACCAGATTCAGACGGACGACCATCCCACCGGCCGGGCGCTGGCGGAATCGCTCGAAGCCGGCGTCGCCGACCACCTCGGCTGAGATCGCCGCGAATCTTCCGAACGCCCGCCCGTCGGCGGGCGTTCGCAATTGTGGTTCAGGCGGCCGCGCCGAGGGCCAGACGGGCGGGGATCGGCTCCTGGTCAAGCCGCTCCATCAGATAGGCGAGATCCTCGCGTGGCGCATTCGGGCGCTGGGTCAGGAAACGCTGGAGCATCTGATGGCGGAAGTCGTCGCCCGCGGTGTCGGCGCCTTCCGCCTGGAGTGTCCTCCAGGTGTCGACGCCGGCCCGGAAGGCCTGGAACAGCCGGGGCGGCAAGCCGGCGCGATCGTAGATGGCCTTGAGTCCGAGCGGACCCGCGTCGTGGATCATCAGCCACGCCCGTGGATGTGGCGTGCCCGCCAGTTCGGCCAGACCGTATTCGAACAGCGCCATCTGGCCGCGCGCCAGAGCTCTCAGCAACAATGAGCCCGTCAGGGCGCGGCGGGCGTTGAGGCCGGAGACGAAGACGGCGAGATCGGCGTGGTTCGACGCCTGGTCGACCAGATCTACGGTGGCGCGCTCGCGGGCGGAGGCCGCCAGGCGAATGGCCGTCTCGGGCGCCAAGGCATGGCGCGTCACCAGATGCTCGCGAACCGCGTCCGAAGCCAGTTCGACCAGCCGCTCGGTCACCGACAGCGGCAGAACCTGACGGTAGGCGATGGCCGCGACGATCTCCGGCGAACGGCCGAAGCGATCCACGCAGCGCTCCAGCGCAGCCTCCGCCACGTCGGCATTGTCGTTGGCCGCCAGCGTGCGGACGGCCTGTTCACAACCGACATCGGCCACGGCCGCCGCTACGTCGCGTCCCACAGCCGGCCGGCCGGCGACGGCGACCTGTCGCAGAGCCGAACCCGCCCGGACGATCTCGATCAGGTCTTCGTCCGAGAAAGCTGGCGAGAAGCTGATCAGCGGCAGGGCGACGCTATCGACATCGGCGGCCAGGACCCGGGCCACATCGCGAGGAATCAGGTCCGACGACTTCAAGGTCACCGCCATGGCCCGGCGCACCAGTTCGGCCGCGTCGTGCGCCAACATGCGCAGAATCTTCTGCGCCGCCTCTCTCTCCTCGCCGCTCAGCTCGGCCTTCTCCATGTTGCGGCACAGCTTGTGGGCCGCGGCGGCCCGATCGTCATCGTCGGTCGCCTTGATCAGGCGGCGGATGTCGGTCTCGGTAAGGCGGGCGCGGTAGGCGGTCATGTTCGGGCGCTCTGGGTCAGGCGATACCGGTCAGCATTGGCCGGTCATCCCTAACGGGCGGTTTACCATCGCCGGATTCGCGGTCAGACGCCCGAACTCCCTTCGGGTGCGAATGCGCCGCCGAAGCCGCCGCCCTTCCCTTCTCCGTCCTGGCCGAGCAACAGGGCGAGCAGGCTCTGGTCTTGCTTGAGCCGGTCCAGCCGGGCCGCCAACATCTGGTCCCGCTCGGACAACGGCGGCGCCGCCGCGAGGGCGGTCCCCGCCATTGCGGCCGGAGCGCCTTCGCCCGCATGGCGCTGGAGATTGGCGTGAACCTCGGCCACCGTGGCCGCCCGGCCCTCGCGATAGAAGATCGAACGGTTCGCGGAGGCGGCCGCCGGGAAGATCGCCGCGGCGCTGGCGCCGGGCCGCCGTTCCATGGCCTCCATCAGCTGGGCCGCGCCCGCCGGTCCGAGGAAGTGGGCTGCATAGAGATCGCCCGCGCCCGGTTCCCGCCCCGTCCGGCCGCGCAGATAGGCGGCGTTCGAGGCCGTCAGCTCCGCCGCCATGGTCGAGGCGGCCTGGGGGTCGAAGCGCAGGTCTAGCACCACGTTGCGGGCCGATCCGTCCACGCGCCACCGGCCGTCCGAGCCACGATGGATCAGGTCGGCGTACTGACCGTAGCCGTGCTTGGCGCCATGTGCCTTCACCGTGCCCAGCCAGGTCTGCTCGATGAATTGGAACAACCCCGCCGCAGATGATGTCCGGGCCTTGGCCGCGGGGTCCATCGCACTTTCACGCCGCGCGGTCTTGATGAGAAAGTCCGCGTCCACGCCGGTGGCGCTGGAGGCGCGCCTGATCGCCGCCTCGACCCCCCCAGAGGATGGAATCGCTCCGATATTCATACCGATGACGCTGCGGCTTCGTGGTTAATCAAATCCTAACGGCGACAGTGCCGTCCACAGAGGCTTAACCTTTGCGGCAGCCCGCCCGTCATGTCGGTTTCATGGCGAAGCTCGCCCAAAACTTGCCCCAACGTAAGCGCTCAACTTGGCCGTGGGACGCTGCGGGGGCAGTGAACGACAGGGATGAACGGCCATGATGATCAGAACAGCAGGCGGCCCCGGATTGGTGAGCCCCTTCGACTACAACGAGCGCAAGACGCCGCGCTTCACTCGAACCACCTGGATCGCGGTGGCGATCGTCGCGGCGGGACACGTGGCTGCGGGGGCGGCCCTCTACTATCAGCGCTTTGAAATGGCGCTGCCGGATCAGGCGGGCCCAACCACGATCGACGTCGAGATGTTCACCCCGCCTAAGCCGAAGCCGCCGGAGCCGATCGTGGTGACTGAGCAGCCGTCTCCGCCGAACACCCGGCCCAATCCCCTGACCGTCACGCCGACGACGCCGGACGTCGTGGCCGTGACGCCGGGGGACGAGGTGACCAGAAGCACGACGATCACCTTCACTGAAAAGTCCCCGGAGCCGATCATCGACACCCCGCCGGCCGTCGTCAGGCCGCAGCCGCCGGCGGTGATCACCAATCCCCGCTGGGAGCGTCAGCCGTCAGCGGATCAGCTAATGCGAGCCTATCCGGACCGAGCCCTGCAGGCCGAGGTTGGCGGGCTGGAGACGCGGAACAGCCTCGTTCAGCCGAATGGCCGGGTGGCTGACTGCAACCTGACCAGTGAAACACCCGGCGGCTACGGCTTCGGGCGGGCGGCGCAGGGACTGACGCGCCACTTCCAGATCAACCCCCGCACCGTCAACGGGGCGGCGGTGGGATCGCGGGTCAACATCGCCATCCGCTTCAACCCGCCTCCGGCAGACTGATCAGGGGAACCTGAGCGGGTCGAGGGCCGCGGCGTCCTGATGGGGCGGGCGGCCCTCGATGCCGTCGGCCACCACCTGGGCCACGAGCGGGCCGAGCAGCCAGCCGTTTCGGCGCGGCGCCAGCGCCAGGAAAAGGCCTTGCTCAGCCGACGCGCCAGCCAGCGGCAGGCCGTCAGCCGTGGCGCCCCGGATCCCGACGCGGGTCGGCCCGGCTTCGCCTTCGACGCCCAGCAGGGCCAAGCCGGCGGCCACCTTCGCCTTGGCTTCGTCGGGGTCGGGATCGAGGTCGCGACGGCCCGGCTCCATGGTCGCGCCGACGACGACTCCGCCGGCTGACGGGGCGACGTAGACTCCCGGCGCGCGAACGACCCGGCCGGGGCCCGGGAGCGCCATCTGGGTCAGCTGGCCACGGATCGGCTGGATCGACTCGACCAGCGCCGCGATGGGCCGCGGGAGACCTTCGACGGCGATGGCGGCGCCGGTGGCGAGCACCAGCGTAGACCCTGCCCATATCCGGCCGTCCTCTGACTCGACGCGCCAGCGGCAGGCGTCGCCAGCGACGCGAGCCACCCGTTCCCGGACGAGGCCTAAACCCGGGGTTCCGGCCAGCGTGGCCAAGGCGGCGCCGGGCTCGATCCGCCAGTCTTCGGCCGTGATCAGGCCGCCTTTCGTCACCCGCGCCTCGAAGCCGAGCCTGCCCAGGCGGACCAATGCGGCGGGGACATCCGGCCCTCGCCACTCGGCGCCCTCGCGGTGAAGGGCCAGACCGTGCGCCTCGGCGAACGCTGGCCACAGGTCGCGCGCGCGTTTCAGCAGACCGGCCTGTTCGGGCGTCAGGTTCTCAAGCAGGGATTCCAGAGCCGGGGCCAGCATGCCGGCCGCCACGGACGAGGCGTTCGGTCCGCCCGGATCGATCACCGTCACGGCATGGCCCCGAGCCGCCAACTCGGCGGCGGTGCAGAGGCCGAGCACGCCGGCGCCGACGACGATCACATCCGGAGAAGAAGTCACGGGCGATCAGATCGACCGCTCGTGACCGGAAAGCAAGCCTACTCCGCGGCGATGGCGGCGGCGCGGCTCTGTTCGACGCGCCCGGTGAGCGCTGCATGCTGGTCCCACAAGGCTTTCGGCAGCCGGTCGCCGAACTTCTCGTAGAAGGCCGGGATCAGCGAGGCTTCCTCCGCCCAGACGCCGGCGTCGACGTCAAGCAGGGTCGACAGCGCGGCCTCCGACAAGTCGAGACCGGAGAGATCCAGCGCCTCGCGGGTCGGGACGCGGCCCACCGGGGTGTCGACAGCCTCGGCCTCGCCGTCGAGACGCTCGGCGATCCACTTCAGGACCCGGGCGTTGTCGCCGAACCCCGGCCATACGAACTTGCCGTCCTCGTCCTTGCGGAACCAGTTGACGAAGTAGAGGCGCGGCAGCTTCGCGGCGTCCGTCCGATCCTTCATCGACAGCCAGT
>JAAXIW010000349.1 GCA_012270135.1 Brevundimonas sp.
CTCGTTGACCCGGGGGCGGACCTGCACCGTCGCCTCGCTGCGCAGCTGCGCCGCCATCCCCGCCTGGGTCGCATAGACGATGGCCGCCCCGGCCCCGCCCGCCGTGAGCAGGAAGGCGGCGACGGCGAGGGCGGTGATCAGGGCCGCCGAGCGCTCGACCTCGCCGCGCCACAGGCTGTGGTCGTCCACCGTGGCGTCGACCCCGGCCTCGGCCAGGGCCCGGCTCAGGCTGACCGGGCTGGCCGGCGCCTCGGGATCCAGCCGCACGGTGACCAGATGGGGCAGGGGCAGGTCCGGCAGCACCGCATCCCCGACCCAAGGCCGCAGCAGGGCCTCGGCCGTCTCCCGGTCCATGGCCTCGGCCTCCTCGACGCCGGTCACGCCCGCCAGCGTCTGCGCCGCGCGGGCGGCGGCCTCGGCCCCCGTCTCGTTGACCCGGGGGCGGACCTGCACCGTCGCCTCGCTGCGCAGCTGCGCCGCCCAGCCGTGCGCCGCCCGGTCCGCCGCCGTGGCCCCGACCGCCGACAGACAGGCGAGGAAGCACAGCACCGCGATCACCGCCGCCAGCCACGGCTCGCCGCCGCCGTCGCGCGGCAGGATCGGCGCCCGGCGTGACGTCCACCCGCCGATCACGCCCCGGCTCCGATCAGCCGCCCGCCCTCGAGCCGCAACGCGGTGGCCCCCGAGGCGGCCGCCAGCGCTTCGTCGTGGCTGGCGATCAGCACCGTCGTGCCCAGTCGGTTCAGCGACTGGAACAGTTTCAGCAGCCGCTCGCCCATGGCCGCGTCGACGCTGCCGGTCGGCTCGTCGGCGAGGATCAGCTCGGGCCGCGTCACCACCGCCCGGGCGATGGCCAGCCTCTGCTTCTCGCCCCCCGACAGGGTCGGCGGTCGGTCGTCCATGCGGTCGCCCAGCCCGACCCAGTCCAGCATCTCCTCAACGTCGCCGGCCCAGGTTTCGCGCTTCGCCCCGGCCAGCCGCAGGGGCAGGGCGACATTGTCGAAGGCCGTCAGGTGATCCAGCAGCCGGAAGTCCTGGAACACCACCCCCATCCGCCGCCGGAAGCCGGGCAGGGCCGACCGGGGCGGCGCCTCCGCCTCTTCTCCGAACAGGGCGATCCGGCCCGCCGTCGGCCGCCGGGCCAGGGTCAGCAATTTCAGCAGCGTCGACTTCCCCGCGCTCGATGGCCCGGTAAGGAAGTGGAAAGAGCCCGCGCGCAATATCAGGTTAACGTCCCGAAGCACGTCCGGGCCGTCCGCATAGCCGAAGCTCACGCCCGAGAGGCGGACGGTGTCGGTCGCGGAGTCGGTCAGGGCGGCGCGGCGGGGCTGAACGGGCATCTATTTTGGGTCAGGACGCGGCTGCATGCCGCGACAGGAGGGGGCGAAACGCCTCTCAGTCAGCGCACATGATACTGACCTGTCCGTCCTGCGCCACCAGCTATTTCACCCCCGACGAGGCGATCGGCCCCGGCGGCCGCACCGTGCGCTGCAAGACCTGCAAACACACCTGGCGCGCCACCCTCGATGAGCCGCTCGAACTGTCGGCCTCGCCGCCGGGCGTCGAGTCCTCCCGCTTCTCGGGTCGCGAGGAAGCGGACGCCGACGCCGCATCTGAATCGCTCGCTGAAACCCCGGCCCCCGAACTGCCGCGCGCCTTCCGCGCCCGTGCCGAGCAGCAGCGCCGCCTGCGCCGCGCCGCCGCGCACGGTGTGGTCTGGGCCGGCATCGCCTCGGGGTTCGCCGCCCTGCTCGCCGCCGCCTGGCTGTTCCGCGTCGAGGTGGTGGAACTGGCCCCCCGCACCGCCGCCGCCTACGCCGCCGTCGGCCTGACCGTAAATCCGACCGGGCTCGAGTTCGAGGCGGTCTCCGCCCGCGCCGCGCCCAACGACCCCGGCAAGGTTCTGATCTCCGGCGCCCTGCGCAACGTCCGCGACGAGGAGCGCATCGCCCCGCCTGTCCGCGTCGCCCTGCTCGACCGGGCCGGGGCCGAGATCGGCCACGCCGTGGTCCGCATCGACGCCGCCCCGGTCCTGCCCGGCAAGGTCCAGGGCTTCGCCGCCGTGATCCCCGATCCGGGCGGCAAGGGTCAGGGCGTCGGCGTCGCCTTCGTGCTGGAGGCGACACCGTCGGCCCGCGCCGCCGCCCCGGCCCGCCCCGCCGCACCGCCGGTCCAGCGACCCCTGCCCAAGGCGGATCATGCGGTGCCCGTCGTCGAGGCCGCCGCGCCCGCCGCCGACCCCGGCCTGCGTCCCGCCCTGCTGCCAGATCCGGCCACGGTGCTGGACATGCAGCCGATCGACGCTGTGCCATTGCCTGTCGACTCGCACGGCTCCGGGGCGGTATCCGCCTCGCATGGCTGACACCCCGACTCCCACCGTTCTTCTGCCCGAAGCCGAGATCGCCCGCATCGTCGCCGACCTGGCCGGCCGGATCGCCCCGGTGACCGACGACGAGACGGTCGCCGCCGTCCTGCTCACCGGCGGCCTCTGGTTCGCCGCCGACCTGACCCGGGCCCTGTCCCGGATCGGCCGCAACCTCCGCTTCGACGCCCTCTGGCTGGCCTCCTATGGCGACGAGAAGGAAAGCCGGGGCCGGATCGACGTCTACGCCCCCTTCCAGCGGCCCATCGCCGGCCGGAAGGTGCTGATCCTCGACGATGTCTTCGACACCGGACTGTCGCTGGCCGAGGCCGTGCGCATCGCCAGGGAGGCCGGCGCCGCCCAGGTTCTCACCTGCGTCTTCGCCCGCAAGCCCTGGCCGCGTCCCCGCGCTCCCGAGCCTGACTTCGTCGGCTGGGACGCCCCCAAC
>JAAXIW010000251.1:0-1615 GCA_012270135.1 Brevundimonas sp.
CGCGCGCGCACCGGCGCGTCGGGCCCGCCCAGCCATTGCTCGAACGGGCCGAAGAAGCGGTCCTGGCCGTTGCGCTGAACCAGTTCCGCCGCCTTGGTCGAGCCGATGGAGCGGAGCATGATCAGCATGTGCTCCAGCTTGCCGGCGCCCTGCTCCTTGTAGATGGCCTCGCGGGCCATGCGCCGGCCGAAGGTCGAGCGGTCGCCTTCGATGATCCGCCTCTTGTCGCCCGACGCGTTGAGCACGGCGATGAACAGGTCTTCCTTGGAGCCGAAATAACGGGACACCAGGGCGGCGTCGACGCCGACGTCGCGGGCGATGTCGCGCATGCCGACGTCGTCGTAGCTCTCGCGCGCGAACCGTTCGCGCGCGGCCTCCAGAATGGCGGCGCGGGTCGCCTCGGCATTTCTTGGCCGAGGCGCAACATGACAAAACAACAGGATAGCTCCTGAAAAGGCCCCACGGCCTATATGGCTTTGTCATCGACCGTTGACAAGCGGCGAGTGGATCACCAATAAGTCACCGGGCGTTGACTCCCGGCTTCCTCCCCGATCGCCGCGGTCAGCAAGACAGGGATTGATCGTTTCATGCGAACCGCGAAGATCGTGGCCGCGTCCGCCCTCATGGCGGCCGCGCTCTATGGCTGCACCTCGAGAAGCGAGGCGCAGGCCCCCCCGGCGCCGTCGGTGACGGTGGCCGTCCCGCTCGTCCAGGCCGTGCAGGACTGGGACGAGTTCACGGGCCGGTTCGAGGCGACCCAGTCGGTCGAGGTGCGGGCGCGCGTCGGCGGCTACATCTCGGGCGTCCATTTCCGCGACGGCGACTATGTGCGGCGCGGGCAGCTGCTGTTCTCGCTCGATCCGCGCCCGGCGCAGGCGGCACTGGCCTCGGCCCGCGCGCAACTGTCGCAGGCCCAGGCCCAGCTGACGCTGGCGCAGAGCGAGCTGGAGCGGGCCGAGACCCTGCTGGAATCCCAGGCCGTGTCGCAGGCCGAAGTCGACACCCGGCGCGGCGCCCTGCAGACGGCGCAGGCCGCCATCGCCGCCGCCAACGCCAATGTTCGCGCGCGGCAGCTGGATCTGGAGTTCACGCGGGTGACCGCGCCAATCTCGGGCCGGGTCTCGGATCGCCGCGTCGACGCCGGCAATCTGGTCGCCGGAGGGTCGTCGGCGGCGGACGTGCTGACCACGGTGGTGTCCAGCGCCCCGATCCATTTCGTTTTCGACGGCTCCGAAGCGGTGCTGCTGAAGTACCAGAGGCAGGCCCGGCAGGGCGCGGCGCCGATCCAGGTGCGGCTGCAGGACGAGACGACCTTCACCCGCGCGGGCACGCTCGATTTCACCGACAACGCGGTCGACACCGCCTCGGGCGTCATTCGTCTGAGGGCGGTGATCCCCAACGCCGACGGCTTCCTGAAGCCGGGCATGTTCGGCCAGGCGCGACTGGCCGGGGCCGGGACCTACGAGGCCATGCTGGTGCCCGATGCGGCCATCGCCACCGACCAGGCGCGGCGCATCGTCTATGTCGTCGCCGCCGAAGGCTCGGTGGCGCCGAGGACGGTGCAGCTCGGACCGCTGGTCGACGGCCTGAGGGTCGTCCGTTCGGGTCTGGAGCG
>JAAXIW010000251.1:1625-28932 GCA_012270135.1 Brevundimonas sp.
GTCCAGCGCATCCAGGCGCCGGGCATGAAGGTGCAGGCCCGCAACGGCCAGATTCGCCCTGTCGCCCGCGAGGCCCAGGCGCCCGTGACCCAGGCGGCGCCGGCCTCGACCGCGACCTTCGCCAACAGCCTGTCCTCGGGCGACTGAGCCGGACATGAACATTTCCCGCTTCTTCATCGACCGGCCGATCTTCGCGGCCGTGATCTCGGTGTTCATCACCCTGCTGGGCGTGTTCGCCTATCCGCTGCTGCCGCTGTCGCAGTATCCGGAGATCGCCCCGCCGACGATCGCGGTCACCGCCGTCTATCCGGGGGCCTCGGCCGAGACCATGGCCGAGACCGTGGCCGCGCCGATCGAGCAGGAGGTCAACGGGGTGGAGCGCATGCTCTACATTTCGTCGTCCTCGACCTCGGACGGGGTGGCGACGATCACCGTCACCTTCGAGCCGGGCACGGACCTCGATTCGGCGCAGGTGCTGGTCCAGAACCGGGTCGCCCTGGCCGAGCCGCGCCTGCCGGAACCGGTGCGCCAGATCGGCGTGACGGTGAACAAGCAGCAGCAGGATTTCCTGCTGATCGCCGGCCTGACCTCGCCGAACGGGCAGCTCAGCAACGACTACGTCGGCAACTACGCCCAGTCGGTCCTGCGCGACCGGCTGCTGCGCATCGACGGCGTCGGCGCGGTGCAGGTGTTCGGCGGCGGCAACTATTCGATGCGGGTCTGGATCGATCCGAACAAGGCGGCCGCGCGCAACCTGACGGCCCAGGAAATCGTCGGCGCGCTGCGCGGACAGAACAGCTCGGCGGCCGCGGGGGCCATCGGCCAGCCGCCCTTCCCCACCAACGCCGCGGCCTTCCAGTTGCCGGTGCAGGTGCAGTCGCGGCTGAGCGATCCCGAGCAGTTCGGAAACATCGTCATCAAGACCGACGCCGAGGGCCGAACCACCCGCGTCCGGGACGTCGCCCGGGTCGAACTGGGGGCGCAGGACTACGGCATACGCGGCTATTTCGAGGGCGAGCGCGGCGTGGGTCTGGCGATCCAGCAGCAGCCGGGCGCCAATGCGCTGGAGACGGCCGAACTGGTCATGGCCGAGATCGAGGCGGTCAGGGCCGACCTGCCGCAAGGCATGTCGATCTCGATCCCCTACAATCCGACCGAATTCGTCGCCGAGTCCGTCAAGGCCGTCGAGCACACCGTCTTCGAGGCGATGATCCTCGTGGTGCTGGTGGTCATCGTCTTCCTGCAGACCTGGCGCGCCGCCATCATTCCGATCGTGGCCATTCCCGTTTCCCTGATCGGCACCTTCGCGGTGCTGCTGGGGCTGGGCTATTCGATCAACTCGCTGTCGCTGTTCGGCCTGGTGCTGGCCATCGGCATCGTCGTCGATGACGCCATCGTCGTGGTCGAGAACGTCGAGCGCTACATCCGCATGGGGCTGACGCCGAAGGAGGCGGCCTACCGCTCGATGAAGGAGGTCTCCGGGGCGCTGATCGCCATCGGTCTGGTGCTGGTGGCGGTGTTCGTGCCGACCGCCTTCGTGCCCGGCATCCCCGGCATCTTCTATCAGCAGTTCGCCGTGACCATCGCCTCGGCCTCGGTGATCTCGCTGCTGGTGTCGCTGACCCTGTCGCCGGCCATGGCGGCGGTGCTGCTGAAGCCGCACGACCTGAGTCACGTCCCGGAGCGCAAGCCGGGCCTGCTGGGCACGGCCGCCTGGTATGGCGGCTGGGCCGGACGACGGTTCAACGAAGGCTTCGACTGGCTGTCGGACAAATACGGCCGGCTGACGGCGCGGCTGGTCCGGACGGTCGGCATCGTGCTGGCGGTGTATGTCGCCCTGCTGGCCATGACGGCCTGGCGCGTCGTCGAAACGCCCACGGGCTTCATTCCGGATCAGGACCAGGGCTTCCTGATCGGCGTCATCCAGCTGCCCGCCGGCGCCTCGCTGGATCGCACCGAGGCGGTCATGGCCCGCGCCAGCGAGATCATCTCGGGCACCGAGGGCGTCAACGGCACCGTCGCCTTCGCCGGTCTGGACGGCGCCAGCTTCTCGTTCGGCTCCAATGCGGCCACCATCTTTGTCCGGCTGGACCCCTTCGACGAGCGGACGACCCGCGAGACGGCCGCCGCATCACTGGCCGGGGCCATCACGGGGGCCACCTTCGGCATCGAGGACGCCAACATCTTCGTCATCGCCCCGCCGTCCGTGCAGGGCCTCGGCAACGGCAACGGCTTCAAGATGATGGTGCAGGACCGCGGCGGGCAGGGCTATCGCGCGCTGGAAGGGGCGACCTTCGCCATGATGGGCGCCGCCGCCCAGCAGCCGGACCAGGTGCAGCAGGTGTTCTCGCTCTACAACACCGGCTCGCCGCGCATCTCGGCCGACGTGGACCGGGACCGGGCGCTGATGATGGGCGTCCAGCCCGACGACGTGTTCGACACGCTCGGCATCTATCTGGGCTCGGCCTACATCAACGACTTCAACTTCCTGGGCCGCACCTTCCGGGTCACGGCGCAGGCGGAGCCGGCGTATCGCGACGACGCCGCCGACATCGCCAATCTGAAGACGCGTTCGGCCTCCGGCGCCATGGTCCCGATCGGTTCGGTGGCGACGTTGAAGGACGATTCCGGTCCGGCCCGCGTGGTCCGCTACAACCTGTTCCCGTCCTCGGAGCTGCAGGGACAGGCGGCGCCCGGCGTGTCATCCGGCCAGGCGCTGGACACCATGGAGCGACTGGCCGCGGAGACCCTGCCGCCCGGCTTCTCCTACGAATGGACCGAGTTGGCGCTGCAGGAGAAGATTTCGTCCGGCGGCACCACCCTGGTCTTCCTGATGGCCGTGGTCTTCGTCTTCCTGGTGCTGGCGGCGTAGTATGAGGCCTTAACCATGCCGCTGGCGGTCGTGCTGATCGTGCCGATGTGCGTGCTGGCGGCGATGATCGGCGTCGGCCTGCGCGGCCTGGACAACAACATCCTGGTCCAGATCGGGCTGGTGGTGCTGATCGCCCTGGCGGCCAAGAACGCCATCCTGATCGTGGAGTTCGCCAAACAGGCCGAGGAGCAGCAGGGGCTGAACCGGTGGGACGCGGCCGTTCAGGCCGCCCGCACCCGCCTGCGTCCGATCCTGATGACCTCCTTCGCCTTCATCTTCGGCGTCGTGCCGCTGATGCTGGCGACCGGCCCGGGGGCGGAGATGCGCCAGTCGCTCGGCACCGCGGTGTTCTCGGGCATGCTGGGGGTGACCCTCTTCGGCCTGATCTTCACCCCGGTGTTCTACGTCGTCAGCCGCTGGCTGGCGTCGAAGCTGCCGCAGCGGCCGGAGAAGCCGGTCGCCGTTCCCACCACCCATGGCCTGCCGCCGCATGACGCCGAGCCCGCGCCGGCCACGCCGCGGCCGGGAGACGCCTGATGACGACCCGATCTCCTCTCCGGTTCCTGACCGCAACCGCCGGCGCCAGCCTGTTGCTGGCCTCGTGCGCGGTCGGGCCGAAGGCGCCTGACGCGACCCTTCCCCCTTCCGCGTCGGGCGCCTTCATCGGGGCCACGGCGCCCGGGGTCACGGCCGAGGCCGCGCGCGACGACTGGTGGCGGCTCTATGACGATGAGGCGCTCGACGCCCTGGTTCGGCTGGCCCTCGTCGAGAACAACGAACTGGAGGCGGCCGCGGCCAATCTGCGGTCTGTCCGGGCCACCCTGAACGAGACGCGCAACGCCCGCCTGCCCCGGCTCAACGCCGCCGCGTCGGCGACATACAGCCGACAGTCCGCGGGCTCGGTTCCGCCCGGCGGCGGCGCGCCGCCGGGGGCGCAGGACGAGGTGGAGACCTATGACGCCGGTCTGGACGTCAGCTACGAGATCGACCTGTGGGGCCGGGTCTCGGCCGCCATCCGCGCCGCCCGCGCCGACGCCGCTGCGGCGGACGCCGCGCTGAACGTGCTCCGCGTCACCGTCGCGGCGGAGACCACCCGCGCCTATGCCGACGCCTGTTCCGCCAACGCCCGCATCGCGGTGGCCGAGCGCACCATAGCCCTGCAGGGCGAGACGGCCGATCTGACCCGGCGCCTGCTGGCGGCCGGAGCCGGCAACGGCCTGGCCGCCGCCCGGGCCCGCTCGGCGCGGGAGTCCAGCCGGGCGGCGCTGCCGCCGCTGAGGGCCGAACGCGACGGGGCCCTGTTCCGGCTGGCCACCCTGACCGGCCGCACGCCGGCGGAGGCGTCGGAGGCGGCCCGCGCCTGCGTTCGCGCACCCCGTCTGTCGCAACCGATTCCGGTCGGCGACGGCGCCGCCCTGCTGGCCCGCCGGCCGGACGTGCAGCGGGCCGAGCGGCAGCTCGCCGCCGCCGCGGCGCGGGTCAATGTGGCGGTGGCCAACCTGTATCCGACCGTCACCCTCGGCGGATCGGCCGGGGTCACCGCGCTCGATCCCGGCGATCTCGGCGACGGGGACAATTTCCGCTTCAGCCTGGGGCCGCTGATCAGCTGGTCGTACACCAATCCGGGGGTCAGCCGCGCCCGGGTCGAGCGAGCCGACGCCAATGCCCAGGCGGCCCTGGCGACCTTCGATCAGACGGTGCTGGCCGCCCTGCAGGAGACCGAGACGGCGCTGGCGAACTACGCCAACGAACTGGACCGCCGCGCCGCGCTGGAGGCCGCCCGCGACGAGGCGGCCCACGCCGCCCGGCTGTCGCGTCTGCGCTTCGAGGCCGGAGCGGACAGCTTCCTGACCGTGCTCGACGCGGAACGGACCCTGGCCGCCGCCGACGCCCAGCTGGCCGGCTCCGACGCGCTGGTCACCACCTACCAGATCGCCCTGTTCAAGGCGCTGGCGGGGGGCTGGAGCGAGGGCTGATTTCGCACCTGCAACAAGGGGATTGACGCCGCCGGAAGTGTTCGCCACCGTAAGGGCACTCATCAAGACCGGCTGAGGGATAGGCCCTTTGACGCCGGGGCAACCTGTCAGGATCCACCCGATCCTGTCGATGGTGCCAACTCCTGCGGGGCGTCTTCGGAAGCCGCGAGAGATGAGTGAAGCGACGGCCCCTTCACGTCCGGGGTCCGGCTGACTTCACGGGTCTGTCACCGCACGAATTGGTCCGCCCCATCGGTTTCGCTGAGCGAGAGCGGAGCGGACCGTGACGTCCCCACACTGGACCATCGACGAGGCGCCCGGACGCGATGTCCGCGCCGTCATCCCCGAGGATTTCCGGCTCGAGTCCGGCGAGCGGCTGGCCGCCGGCGCGGTGACCGGACGGCTGCACGGACCGGAGCGCGGGCCGCTGGTCGTCGTCGCCGGCGGCATTTCGAGCGACCGGTTCGCGACCCGCTGGTGGTCGTGGGCGGTCAGGGCCGGGGGACCGGTCGATCTGGACCGGGCGCGGGTGCTGGCCCTCGACTTTCCGCCCGGCAAGGACGGGCCGGGCGTCACCATCACCACCACCGATCAGGCGCGGCTGCTGGCCGTGCTGCTCGACGGCATCGGCGAGCCGGAGATCGACGCCTTCGTCGGCGCCTCCTACGGCGGCTGTGTCGGCCTGGCGTTCGCGGCGGCCTTCCCGGAGCGGATCGGCCAGCTGGTCGCCATCTCGGCGGCGCACCGAAGCCATCCAGCGGCCACCGCCTGGCGCGGGGTGCAGCGCCGCCTGCTGGCCTTCGCCCGCGACTGCGGCCGCGAGGCGGAGGGCGTGGCCCTGGCCCGGGAGCTGGCCATGGTCACCTATCGCACGCCCGAGGAATTCGGCCTGCGCTTCGGGCCGACGCCGCCCCGCCGCGCCGGCGAGCCCTATCCCGTCTGCGACTATCTGATCGACCGCGGCGCGGCCTATGCGGAGGCGACCTCGGCGGCGCGCTGGATCGCCCTGTCGGATTCACTGGACCGCCACGCCGTCGCGCCGGGCGCGGTGCGCTGCCCCCTGACCGTGGTCGGCTTCATCTCGGACCGGCTGGCGCCGATCGGGGACAGCCGCGAACTGGCCGACCGCGCGCCGAACCTGCGCGCCTTCGTCGAGGCGCCGTCGATCTTCGGCCACGACGGCTTCCTGAAGGAGCGCGAGCAGATCAGCCGCGTCCTGCACGACGCCCTCTCCCCGCTTTACGCCAACACCCAACGCGAGATCGCCGCATGACCTGCCCTCCCGACGTCCGCCCCTGTACGACCGCCGCGCGTCACGGCGTGAACAGCGACCCGACGCACGGCGCGGTGATGCCGCCGCTCTATCTGTCTTCGAACTACAGTTTCGACGGGCTCGAGGGGAAGCGGCGCTACGACTACACGCGGTCGGGCAATCCGACCCGGGACGTTCTGGCCGAGACCCTGGCGCAGCTGGAGGGCGGTTGCGGCGCGGTGGTCACGGCCACGGGGATGGCGGCGGTCGACCTGGCGCTATGCGCGCTGGAGCCGGGCGACCTGCTGATCGCGCCGCACGACCTGTATGGCGGCACCCATCGGCTGCTGTGCGCGCGGGCGCGGCAGGGGCATTTCGAGGTCGCCTTCGTCAATCAGAACGACCGCGCGGCGCTGGACGCGGCCTTCGCGCGCCGGCCGAAGCTGATCCTGATCGAGACGCCGTCCAACCCGCTGATGCGGGTGGTGGATGTGGCCGACCTGTGCGCGCGGGCCCATGCGGTGGGATGCAAGGCGGCGGTCGACAACACCTTCCTGTCGCCGGCCCTGCAGCAGCCCATCGCCCTGGGCGCCGATCTGGTCATCCATTCGACGACCAAATACCTCAACGGCCACTCCGACGTGGTCGGCGGCTGCGTCGTGGCCAAGGACCCGGCCGACCTCGAACAGCTGACCTGGTGGGCCAACTGTCTCGGCGTGACGGGCGCGCCGTTCGACGCCTGGCTGACCCTGCGCGGGATCCGCACCCTGTTCGCCCGCATCGAACGGCAGCAGGCGACGGCGGGGCGGATCGCGGCGTGGCTGGACGCCCATCCGGCGGTCAGGGCGGTGCACTATCCAGGGCTGAAGAGCCACCCGGGCCATGCCGTGGCGGCGCGCCAGCAGACCGGCTTCGGGGCCATGCTCAGTTTCGAACTGGCCGACATCGCGGCGGTGCGGACGCTGGTCGACGGGCTGCAGGTGTTCACCCTGGCGGAGTCGCTGGGCGGGGTGGAGAGCCTGATCGCCCATCCGGCCCTGATGACCCATGCGGCGATGACGCCGGAGGCGCGGGCGACGGCGGGGATAACCGACGGCCTGCTGCGTCTGTCGGTCGGACTGGAGCATGCCGAGGATCTGCTGGCCGACCGGTCGGCGGCGCGGGCGGCCGTGCCGGTTCCGCGCGCGGCCGACGCCGCCTGCGGGCGCCACCGACATGACCGCCCTCTCCCTTCCCGTTTCCCATCCGGCCGCCGACGGCGTCTCCTCCCCCGTCGTCGACGAACCGGTGGCCCTGCTGCAGCTCGACCTGGCCGACCCGGCCGAGGCCGCCTCCGCCGTCTACCGCGAAGTGCGGCGCGGACGGCGCGTGGTCGCCGTCGCCTGCGGCGGGGCCGAGGCTCCCGACCGGCTGGCCCGCGCCCTGGACCTCATCGGGGTGGAAACCGCCCTGCCGGCTCCCGGCGAGAGCCTGCTCGGCCGAAGCGTGGCCATCGTCGCCGGGCCGCGGACGGCGCCGACCCGGCCCAGACAGCCGCCGGGCCGGCCGCTGCGCGTCGCCCTCGCCGGCTGCGGCGTGGTCGGCGGGGGGACGGCCGCGCGGCTGCTGGCCGATCCCCGGTTCGAACTGGTCGGGGTGCTGGTCCGCAGCCCGGACAAGGCGCGCGACGTCGCCCTGCCGTCCGGCCTGCTGCTCGCGGACCCGGGCGCCCTGCTGGCGCGGGAGCCGGATGTGCTGGTCGAGGCCATCTCGGAGGCGTCGACGGGGCTGGCGCTGATCCGGGCGGCGCTGGCGCGAGGGATCGACGTGGTCAGCGCCAACAAGCAGGCGGTGGGCGGCGACCTGCCCGCCCTGACCGCCCGGGCGACGGCGGCGGGGCGGCGGCTGCTGTATTCCGCCAGCGTCGGCGGCGGGGCGCCGCTGATCGAGACCGTCCGCCGCGCCCGCGCCCATGGGCCCGTGGTCTCGATCGAGGCGGTGCTGAACGGCACCTGCAACTTCATCCTCCACCGATGGGCGGAGGGTGACGGGTTCAACGCGGCGCTGGAGGGCGCCCGCGCGGCCGGGTTCGCGGAGGAGGATCCGTCGGCCGACCTGACCGGCCTCGACGCCGCCGCCAAACTGACCATCCTGGCGCATGAGGCGGCGGACCTGCGGCTGCCGGTCGACACCGTGCCGCGCGAAACGCTGTCGGCGGAGACGGCCCTGCCCGTCGGTCGGGTCCGGCAGATCGCCCGGCTGGATGTCGGCCGCAGCGGGGCCAAGGTGGCGATCGAGCCGGTCGACGGCGATGCGCTGTTCGCCGGGCTCGCCGACGAGGGCAACGCCCTGCGGGTCACGACGGCCGACGGGCGGACCTTTACGGCGCGGGGGCGCGGCGCAGGCCGGGCGGCGACCGTCGAGGCGGTCTGGGCCGACCTGACCGACCTGCTGGCCGATCGGGGCTGACGCACAAAAGAAAGCGCCGCCGGGTTGGGGCCCGGCGGCGCGAGGAAGCGCTCTGTCAGGAGAGATCAGAAGCGATAGCGGGCCCCGAGGAAATACTGGCGGCCGGTGTGGTGGTAGACCGAGGTGCTCTGGCGGTCGGCGCCGTCACCCACGAACTGGTGATTGAACTCGTCGGTCAGGTTGATGGCCTCGAAGGTCAGCTCGACCTGGTCGGTCAGCTGGTAGGAGGCCGAGGCGTCGACGTTGAAGGTGTCCATCTTGCCCTCGACGTTGTTGCCGTTCCGGCCGGGGACGTTCTGGATGTAGCCGTCCCGGGCAGAGCCGGAAATCCGCGCCGAGAACCTGTCGTCCTCATAGTAGAGGGTCGCGTTCCAGGACTGGGGCGACAGGTTGATCAGGTCGGCCGTGACGAAGGTCGAGCACAGGGCGTCGTTGCAGTAGTCGATCTCGGACTCGACGTGGGTGTAGTTCATCTGGACGCCGGTGTTGGCGAGCAGACCCGGCAGGAAGCGGAACGGCTGCTGGTAGCTGATCTCGAAGCCCTTCAGCGGGCCGCCTTCGGTGTTCACCGCCGACGTCAGCTGGAAGATCGTGCCGGGCGAGCAGGCCCCGGTGCAGAAGCCGGGCGCGAAGGCGGACGGGTTCAGCGTGGTCAGGTCCGAATAGGGCAGGTCCTGGCGGAAGACCTGGATGTAGGTGTCGATGTCCTTGTAGAAATAGGCGAAGGACAGGAGGCTTTCCTCGCCGAAATACCACTCGACGCTGAGGTCGTAGGTCGTGGCCCGGAAGGGCTCCAGCTTCACATTGCCGATCGTGGCGGTGAAGTTCGGGCCCGTCGCGTTGAGCGAGGTCGTCGGCACCAGATAGTTGGCCCCCGAGAGGGAGTTGTTGATCTGGGGCCGCGCCATGACCTTGGCGACGCCGAAGCGGATCAGCAGGTCGTCGACCGGTTCGATGACCATGTTCAGCGACGGCAGGGTGTCCTGGTAGGAGTTTTCGCCGGACACCAGGGTGCCGCCGCCGGTCGAGCTGTAGCCCTCGGCGTAGAGGTCGGTGTTGACCTGCCGCACCCCGACGTTGCCGCGGAACGGCATGCCCATCAGGTCGGTGTTGAAATCGGCCTGGATGTAGACGGCCAGATCCTCTTCACGGACGTAGCGGTTGCCGCCGCGGGCGTTGCCGACGGTGATGCTGCCGAGGGTGAAGTCCCCGCCCGCGACGCCCGTGTTGCAGTTGCAGTAGATGTTGAACAGCGAGGCGATGGCGTTCAGGTCCGGCCGCAGCCAGCTGGAGTCGGTCCCGCCGGGGATCAGGCCGACGCCGAATCCGGTGAGCAGGTTGGAGATGTCCGCGACGGTCGTGCCGCCGGGGAGAGCCGGCACCACGGTCTCGTCGGTGCGGCGGAACTCGTAGGAGCGCGAGTCGTAGGTCTTCCAGTTGATTCCGGTCTTGAGGGTCAGCCAGTCCTGGGCGTCGTATTCGAGGTCGGCCTGGGCCGACTCGAACAGGGTGTCGACGCCGTTCGGCCGCAGGCGGATTTCGGACCGCGGAACCGGGGATCCGGTCTGGCTCCACGACCAGGCCGCGGGATCGGTGACGTCGAAGCCGTAGTTGATGACGGGCGCGTTCGGGTTGCCGCGGAAGTCCCACGAGTATCCGTCGGTGTCGCGGCGATCGAGGGTGACCGTGGTCTGGACCGGGTTGTTGAAGTTCGAATCCGCGCGTCCGTAGTAGTAGCTGCCGCGCAGACGGTCGCTGAAGTCGTGCTCGGCCGTCAGGCTGACCTGCAGGAACTCGGTGGACAGCTCGTCGTATCGCGACTCCGAACGGATATCGACGTTGTCGAACAGGCCGTAGACCAACATGCCGTTCTCGACGACGGCCTCGTTGACGATGACCTGGGTCTGGCCGCCGGCGGCCGCGTTGCGGCTGAACGACAGGGCCTCGAGGAAGTCTTCCTGCCGGGTGGCGTCGAGCTTCGAATACAGGATGTCCAGCGAGAACAGGGTGCTTTCCGCGGGCCGCCACTGGAAGGCGCCGGTGACGCCCAGGCGGTCCTGCTCATGGGTCAGGCGACCGTAGCGCGGCAGGCGCGGGATGAAGACGTTGTTCTGGTTGGCCGTGTTGTAGGCCGCGACATTGGCCGGCGTGTTGGCCGGACGCGGGTTGCCGGTCGAGCAGTTGGCGGCGCTGGAGCCGTTCGCGCCGCTGTTGCCCGGATTCTGCGGAGCCACGCCGAGGGGCGAGCAGAAGCCGCCCGAGCTGCCCGTGCCGAACGCCGGGGCCCAGCGCACCGAACTGAAGCCCTCCTCGAGGATGTTGCGCTCGCTGTAGGCGAGGGAGACCAGGGCGCCGAACTCGTCGTTGTCGCCGAAGGTGTCGCTGATCAGGAAGGCCGCGCGCGGGTTCCAGTTCTCTGACAGGTCGTTGTAGCCGCCCTGGGCCGAGGCCGCGACGGTGAAGCCGCGATAGCTGAACGGCCGCGTCGCCTGCAGGTCGACAGTGGCGCCGAGGGAGCCCTCCTCCGTCTCGGCCGCGGCGGTCTTGCGCACCGTGATCGAGTTGAAGAGCTCCGAGGCGAAGACGTTGAAGTCGAAGCCCCGGCCGCGGTTCGCGCCGCCCGAGGAATCGGTGCCGCCGGCGGTGGCCTGGGCTTCCATGCCGTTGATGCGGGTCCGGGTGAAATCGGAGCCGAGGCCGCGGACCGTGATCGAGCGGCCTTCGCCGGCGTCGCGGTCGATGGCGACGCCCGGCACCCGCTGGATGGCTTCGGCGAGGTTCAGATCGGGGAAGTCCGCGATGTCCTCGGCGACGATGACGTCGACGACGTTGGCGTCCCGGCGCTTGGCGTCCAGACCGGCGTTCAGGCTGGCGCGGAAGCCGGTGACGACCACCTCCTCGACCTGATCCGCCTGCTCATCCTGGGGGGCCGTCTGGGCCGCGGCGGCGCCGACTCCCAGCGACAGGGCGACCGCCAGGCCCGAGGCTCCGGCGAAAAGGGTGCGACGCAGGGCGCGCGGCCCCGGCTGAATGGCTTGCATCATATGCCTCCTCCCAATGGGCATACAGGACGCCGGAGTGACCCCGGTCTATCGATTTTTGCGGTCCGGCGCCGTGGGCCGCCCCGATTGCTACCGGTGTCATTTTCGTGTGGAATAGTTTCTGACACCGGTAGCAATCGAGAGCGTAACCCGATGATCCGCGTTTTCGCAAGGCCGGTTCGACACAAAGCGGTCACAAGCGCTGCTGTAACGGCGCTATGCGTGTCGCTTTGGGCACACCCGGTGCCGGCGCAGGAGCCGACGCTCGCCTTTCCCGGCGCCGAGGGGGCGGGACGGCATGCGCTCGGCGGGCGCGGTGGCGTCGTCCTGCGCGTGACCCATCTCGACGATTCCGGGCCGGGCAGCCTGCGCGCGGCGGTGGAGGCCCGGGGTCCCCGCACCATCGTGTTCGACGTCGGGGGGACGATCCGCCTGCTCTCCCCCCTGACCATCCGGAACGGCCGGATCACCCTGGCCGGGCAGACGGCGCCGGGCGGCGGGATCGCCCTGCGCGACCAGCCCCTGATCGTCGCCGCCGACGATGTGGTCGTACGCCATATCCGCTCGCGGCTGGGCGACGAAAGCGGCGTCGAGGCCGACGCGGTCTCGATCGAGCGGGGCCGGCGCATCATCCTCGACCACGTCTCGGCCTCCTGGTCGGTGGACGAGACCCTGTCCGTCGGAAGCCGCTACGACCCGCCGGAGCGCGGGATCTACGATGTGACCGTGCAGTGGTCGGTGATCTCGGAATCGCTGAACGCCTCCGGCCACGCCAAGGGCGACCACGGCTACGGCTCGCTGCTGCGCGGCGGGCACGGGGCGCGGATGACCTTTCACCACAATCTGTGGGCCTCGCATCGGGCGCGGATGCCCCGGCCGGGCAACTACAATCCGCCCGAAGCCGATCCGCTGGGGCCGCGCTTCGAATTCCGGTCGAACGTCTTCTACGACTGGGGCGGAAGACACGCGGGCTACAACGCCGACACCGAAAGCCTGTCGGCCTACGCCTTCATCGGCAACGCCTATATTCCCGGGCCGGATTCTGAAGGGCGGCTGGCGTTCGACGAGTCGAATCCCCTCGCCCGGGCCTGGTTCGAGGCCAACGCCATGGACGGCGCCGTGCCGGCTGATCCGTGGAGCCTCGTCCGGGGCGGCGAAGGAGCGAACTACCGGTTCGGGGAACGACCGGACTGGGCGGCGCCGGCCGATGCGTCCGCCGCCGAAACCCTCGAGGCGGTCCTGAACGGCGCGGGAGCCGGCCGGGTGCGGGATGCGACGGACGCCCGGATCGTCGCCGGGGTTCGCGACCGTTCGGGGCGGATCATCGACAGTCAGCGGCAGGTGGGCGGCTGGCCGGAGTTGCATCCCGGAGCGCCGTGGCGGGACGGCGACGGCGACGGGATGCCCGATGACTGGGAAGTCGCGCGGGACCTCGACCCGGGCGACCCGGCGGACGGAGGGCTCGATTCAGACGGGGACGGGTTCACCAATCTCGAGGACTGGCTGAACGCCCTCGCGGCTAGTTGAGGATTTCGCCCGGCGCGCGCCGACGCGCCACCTCGCTCCAGTGGTCAGCCAACTCCAACAGTCCCTCCCGGCGCCCGAGGTCAGGCTCACGCACCGCTTCGGCGATTAGATCCCTGACCTTCTGGCGGCATTCCCTGGCGGTATGGAGGACGGGCATGGGTTGACGTCTCGACGCGACTGACCCGGGCAACCGCCGGGGCCGACGGCTGTTCCATATGGCCCCGGTGTCAGTTCGCGGCGCTATCGCGCCAGCCAGCCCCCGTCGACGGCCACAACCGTGCCGTGGACATAGGCCGCGGCGTCCGACGCGAGGAACACCGCCGCCCCCTTGAGGTCTGACGGATCGCCCCATCGGCCGGCCGGAATGCGGGCGAGGATGTCGCGGTTGCGCGTCTCGTCGGCGCGCAGGGCCTCGGTGTTGTTGGTGGCGAAATAGCCCGGCGCGATGCCGTTGACGTTGACGCCCTTCCCCGCCCATTCGCAGGCCAGAAGGCGGGTCAGGCCGGCGAGGCCGCTCTTGGAGGCGGTGTAGGACGGTACACGGATGCCGCCCTGGAAGCTGAGCATCGAGCAGATGTTGATGATCTTGCCGCCCCGGCCGGCCCCGACCCAGGTCCGGGCCACGGCCTGGGACAGGAAGAAGGCGGACTTCAGATTGGTGTCCATGACCGCGTCCCAGTCCGCCTCGGTGAAATCGAGACTGTCGGCGCGGCGGATGATGCCCGCGTTGTTGACCAGGATGTCCACGGCGCCGACCGCGTCGACGGCCTGGGCCACCACGTCCGCGATCGGCGCGATCGACGACAGATCGGCCGGCAGGGCGTGCAGGGCGCGGCCCGCGGCCTCGACCATGGCGGCGGTTTCTGTCGGCGCCGAACGCCCGACGGCGACGATATCCGCGCCCGCCTCGGCCAGGCCGACGGCGCTGGCCTGGCCGAGGCCGGTGTTGGCGCCGGTGACGAGGGCCGTGCGGCCCGAGAGATCGAAAGCGTTCATTCCAGCCATGCTTCCCTGAGACCTTGCCCGACGCAGATTGTCCACTTAGGTAACCGGTGTCATAATCGGATGCAAATGATCGCCCGACGCTCCGGCGCGGCGCGGCTGCTGTAAGGAACTTCCATGAAAATCGCCCTCATCATCGAGAACAGCCAGGCCGCCAAAAGCGAGACCGTCCACGCCGCCCTGTCCGCGGTGGCCGAGCCCCTGGGCCATGAGGTCTTCCATTACGGCATGTATACGCCCGAGGATAAGGCGTCGCTGACCTATGTGATGAACGGCCTGCTGGCCGGAATCCTGCTGAACTCCGGGGCCGCCGATTTCGTGGTCACCGGCTGCGGGACGGGCACCGGCTCCATGCTGGCGGCGAACGCCATGCCGGGGGTCTTCTGCGGCCTGGTCATCGATCCCACCGACGCCTTCCTGTTCGGGCAGATCAACGACGGCAACGCCATCGCCATGCCCTACGCCAAGGGCTTCGGCTGGGCGGCCGAACTGAACCTGCAGGACTGCTATCGCAAGCTGTTCGAGGGCGAGCGCGGCTTGGGCTATCCGAAGGAGCGGGCCGAGATCATGCGCCGGAACCGCGGCATCCTGAAGGACCTCAAGGCCGTCACCTGCCACGACATGCTGACCGTCCTGAAGGGCGTGGACCAGGACCTGCTCAAGGCCGCCGTCGCCGGCGAACGGTTCCAGGACTATTTCTTCGCCAACGCCACGGACGAAGGCATCCGGGACTACATCAAGGGTCTCGCCAACGGGTGACGAACCCGCCCGGCCGCAGTCAGGACGGCGGCCGGGCCGGCGCCGGCGCGCGGCGCGGCGCGACCCGCCAGATGGTGTTGGACAGGTCGTCGGCCACCAGCAGGATACGGCGCTCCGGATCGAACAGGACCCCGACCGGACGGCCCCGCGCCTGACCGTCATCGGTCAGGAAGCCGGTGACGAAATCGACCGGCTGGCCATTGGGGCGTCCGCCCGCGAAGGGCACCCAGACGACCTTGTAGCCGGCCAGATCCTTGCGGTTCCAGCTGCCGTGCTCGCCGATGAAGGCGCCTTGGGAGAAGGAGCCGCCGAACCCGCCGTCCCGGGCGAACGACAGGCCGAGCGCGGCCACATGGGAGCCGAGGGCGTAGTCGGGCATGATCGCCCTGGCCACCATATCGGGCTTCCGTGGCCGGACACGCGGATCGACCTTCCCCCAGTAGCTGTACGGCCAGCCATAGAAGGCGCCCTCGCGGACCGAGGTCAGGTAGTCGGGCGAGGCCTGCGGCCCGATCTCGTCGCGCTCGTTGACCACGGCCCACAGGGCGCTGGTCTGAGGCTCGATGGCGAGGGCGGTGGGATTGCGCAGCCCGCGGGCGACCGTGCGTCGGGCGCCGGTCTCGCGGTCGATGGCCCAGACCACCGCCCGCTCCTCCTCCACCGCCATGCCGCGCTCCCCGACATTGCTGTTCGAGCCGATGCCGACATAGAGCGTCTGGCCATCGGCGCTGGCGGTCATCGCCTTGGTCCAGTGATGGTTGATCGCCGACGGAAGCTTCGTCACCTCCTGCCCCGGCGCCGTGATGCGGGTCTGGCCGGACTGGTAGATGAAGCGGAGCACGGCGTCCTGATTGGCGACATAGACATAGCCGTCGACGAAGGCGAGGCCGTAGGGGGCGTCCAGATTGTCGATGAAGACGGTGCGCACCTCGGGGCGGCCGTCGTTGTCCGCATCGCGCAGCAGGGTGATGCGATCGCCGCTGTCGACCTGGGTGTTGCCCTGCTTCTTGATGATGCCCGCGATGACATCCTTGGGTCGCAGCGCCGGGGCGTTGCCGCCGCGTCCTTCCGCCACGAGAATGTCGCCGTTAGGCAGGACCAGCATCTGACGCGGAATCCGCAGGTCGGTGGCCATGGGGGTGACCGTGAAGCCATCCGGCACGGTCGGAACCTCGTCGCCCCAGCCGACCGGTTTGGCGATCTTCATCGAGGGAACGAGCGTTTCCCGGATGTCGGGGATCTCGGGCGAGGGTCCGGTCTGGCGCAGGTCGCTGTCGTTTCCGCAGGCGGCGAGGGTCAGGGCGAGGGCGGCGGCCCCGATCGGAACGCGGCGGGGCAGCTTGCGATCTCCCGGTCCCCGCGATTGCTGAATCCGAGGAGCCCGGTGGCGAGGGCCAGCAGGGCGCAGAGGATCGACAGGACGAGGCCGAACGTCTCGACCGAACTCCAGCCGTCCTGGCTGTGCTTGAAGATGTTGATCAGGCCGAGGATCCACATGACGGCGAGGAGGCCGGCGTAGATTCCCCGCCGTATCCGCTCCGCTCCACGCCAGCCGAGCACCAGCGAGATCAGCGCCCAGGCGAGGACCAGGCCGCCGAAGAGCAGCGCGCCGCTGATCAGCCATGCCGAGAAATTGGTCCACTGGAGTTCGGCCGTCCGCAGGTAGGCGATGTCGGTCACGACGGCGCTGCTGAACAGCGCGATCGGGAAAGCCAGCAGAATCGCGTGCACGGGGTGCGGCGCACTCCCGGTCGTCAGTCTCCAGTCCGGCATTCCATCGCCTCCCTCTGCGTGATCCGCGTCCCCCAAGACCCAATTCACCGGCCGGCGATTGGTTCATTCAGGCTTTGCGGGGATGGCGCCGGGGCGTCCTCCGCGGCCGGGTCTAGGGGGGCGTGGCGGTCGAATCCCGCACCACCAGCGAGGGGTCGACCTCGGGCTGGACGAGGGTCGCGGGATCCATCCCCCGGCTGCGGGCGGTGAGCTTTTCGGCCGCCATACGGCCCATGTCGCGGATCGGAAGGCGGACGGTGGTCAGGTTGGGCCAGACCCGCGAGGCCATGGGCAGGTCGTCGAAGCCGACGATCGACAGGTCGCGCGGCACGTCGAGGCCGGCGTCGCGGGCGGCCTTCATCACCCCGATGGCCATTTCGTCGTTGCCGGCGAAGATGGCGGTCGGCGGCTCGGCCATCGACAACAGGCTGTGCGCCGCCTCGACGCCCGACTCGAAAGTGTAGGCCCCCTGGCGCACATAGCGGTCGTCGAGGGTCAGCCCGTGCTCGCCCAGGCCCTGGCGAAAGCCCTGGCCCCGTTCGTGCGATGAGCGGAAGGTGTCGGGCCCCGAGATGAAGGCGACGCGGCGGTGGCCGAGTTCAGCCAGATGGCGCGCCGCTTGGGCCGCGCCGCGGCTGTCATGGGTGACGACCATGCAGGCCGCCTCGTCGAGCGAGACCGAGGCGATCCGCACATAGGGGCAGTCCGCCTCCTTCAGGATGGCCACGACCCGGTCGTCCTCGGACACCGACGGCGGCATGACCACGCCGAACAGCTTCTGCCGCACGATGAAGGCGCGGACGTCCGTCAGGAAGTTGTCGGCGGCGCGGTTGCACGGGTGCACCACCAGCTCGAGGCCCGAGCCGCGCACGGCGTCCAGCACCCCCTGCTGCATGTTGACGACGTAGTTCGGGCTGGGGTTGTCGTAGATCATCCCGACCAGGAAGGAGCGTCGGAAGGCGAGGCCGCGCGCCTGCGGATCGGGGGTGAAGCCATGCTCGGCGATGATCGCCTCGACGCGCTTGCGCGTCTCTTCCCTGACGAAGGGCGAGTTGTTGATGACCCGCGAGACGGTCTTCTTCGACACCTCGGCGAGGCGGGCGATGTCGTTGATGGTGGCCGGCTTGCCGCCGGCCCGGCGAGGTTCATTCACGCTGAGTCTCTCTGGCCGAACACCGTCTTAGGACAAAAACCCGGGCTTGTGCATTCCCCCTCGTTCGCGTCCGCCGATCAGGTGCCCCGGCGCCGGGCGGGACGGTCCAGCACCTCGTCCCGCAACGGGGTCATGAAGCGCAGATCCCAGTCGTCGGCGTTGAAGGGCTTGCGGGTCGCCTCGACGACGGGCGGATAGCCCCCGACCTCGCGCTCGTGGTCGATGATCTCGCCGCGGCCTTCGGCGACTTCGGCGATCAGCAGGACGTCGCGCATGTCGCGGTCCCACGGCCGGGCGCCGACCTGCGACAGAACCGAGACCTGGACCTGTTCGGCGGGGATGGGCGCGAGACCCTCCCACCAGACCGGCGGGCGGCGCGTCTCGATGATCCGGGCCGGAGCGGTGGTGTAGCGGCCGAACATGCGCAGCGGCTCGCCGACCTGATCCACGGCGATGTTGTCACGGCCGTAGTATTCCACATCGCCCGCCCCGCCGATCATCATGAAGGCGAGACGGTCAGTCGGAGTCGAGGGTCCGGCCCGCAGGACGTTGCCGACGACGGTCATCTTGCCGACCTCGAACGGGACGGTCCCCCACTCTTCCGGCGCCAGGTTGTAGTGGATGGCGCGGGGCCCCGGATTGTAGATCAGGTTGTTGGCGATGACGCCATGGACGCCGCCCTTGAACAGCGGGCTGCGCTCGTAGTTGTGGGCGTAGAGATTGCCGACGATCAGCAGGTTGGTGACGTTGTCGTGGATCAGCGAGCCCTTGGAGTGCTCGCCTTTCGAATGGGTCGAATAGGCCAGGCTTTCGCCGACCAGATTGTTGGAGAAGGTGATGTCGTGGCTGGTGCCGGCGCGCCATTCCTCGGGCGTCGAGCCGGTGAAGCGCGGGCCGGAGGCGGACAGGTTCTCGTCGGTGGCCCAGGTCAGGCTGCAGTGGTCGATGATGACGTTGTGGGCGCCCACGGTAGCGATGCCGTCCTCGTCCCAGCCGCTCATCCACTCGCCTTCCGCCGAGCCGGGGCGGATGCGGATGTGCTGGACGATGACGGCGTGGGCGCTGATGTCGATGCCGCCGCGGATCAGGGTGATGCCTGGCGACGGCGCGGTCTGGCCGGCGATGGTGATGAAGGGGTTGCGCAGGCGCAGGGTCTGCTTGCCGAGGTCAATGACGCCGCCGACCTCGAAGACCACGATGCGCGGGCCGTCGGCCTCGATGGCTGCGCGCAGGGAACCGGGCCCCTCGCTGTCCAGATTGGTGACGCGGATGATCTGGCCGCCGCGACCGCCGGGTGTGCGGGAGGCCCAGCCGAGCGCGCCGGGGAAGGCCGGCAGGGCCGCCTCGGCAGCGGCCGGCGACGGGGTCTGGGCGGCGACGGCGGCCGGCCCCGTCCACGGCAGGACGAGGGCGGCGGCGACGACGGCGATACGGGCGAGGGTCATGTTTCCATCCTGTCACAGGGTCGCCTGTGGCCGCGACCTTCATCAAGAGCGTCGCCGCGAGGGCGTCGCCGGATTCAAATTGACACCGGTTTCCTTCCTGCGCAATGTCTGCCGCAACAGGGAGGCGGCGTGAGCCACGCACACGACAATTCAAGCGGTTCGCCGATCGCGCGGGCCTTCGTGGACGCGCGGCGGACCGGCCGGGCGTTGACGGCCTATCCGGGCGCCGCGCCGGGATCGCTGGAGGCCGCCTACGCCATCCAGGACGACGCCGTCGCCGCCTGGCCCGACCGAATCGCCGGCTGGAAACTGGGACGGATCAACGCGCCGCACGACACCCGCTTCGGGGCGGGTCGTCTGGCCGGGCCGATCTTTTCGCGCGCCGTCTGGACGGCCG
The DNA here is from genome assembly GCA_012270135.1 of Brevundimonas sp. Lineage (GTDB taxonomy): Bacteria > Pseudomonadota > Alphaproteobacteria > Caulobacterales > Caulobacteraceae > Brevundimonas. The sequence continues at coordinate 21,271 of JAAXIW010000251.1, forward strand.
GGACCGTTCCCACCCGGTTCAATGTGATCGACGGCGGATTCGCGGCCGTCGAGGCGGAATATGTGCTGGAGGTCGGCGAGACCGCGCCGGACCGCGACGACTGGACCGCCGTCGGCGCGGCTTCGCTGGTCGCCCGCGTCTTCACCGGCGTCGAGATCGCCGGCAGCCCGTTCGCCGGCATCAACGACCATGGCCCGGCGGTCACCGCCTCGGACTTCGGCAACAACGCCGGCCTGATCCTGGGCGCTGAAATCGGCGGATGGCGCGACCGTCTGCCCGGTCTGACCTGCGCGATGAGCATCGACGGCGCCGTCGTCGGCCGGGGCGGGGCGGCGTCCATCCCGGGCGGCCCGCTCGATTCGCTCGCCTTCCTGCTCAACCTGTTGCACCGTCGCGGGCGGCGACTGGAGGCGGGGCAGCTGGTCTCCACCGGCGCGGCCACCGGCGTGCACGACATCGTCGCGGGGCAGCGGGCGGTCGCGGATTTCGGCGAGGACGGCTGCATAGAGTGCCTCGCGGTCGCCGCCACGGGAGAAGCGATGTGAGCCTGACGCGCAGAGCCCTCGGACTGACCGGCCTCGCGGGGCTCGCGGCCTGCGCGCCCCGCCCGGCGTCCGGCGGGCGGACGGTGTTCAAGGCGGTCGACGTCCATCCCGGCGACTTCCCGACGGTGACGGCGGTCAAATGGATGGGCGAGGAACTCGGTCGACTGACCGACGGCCGCCTCGGCGTCCGCCAGTTTCCATCCGGCCAGCTCGGTTCGGAGGACGACTCGATCGGCCTCGCCCGCTTCGGGGCCGTGGACATGTGCCGGGTCGCGGTCGCGGCCCTGAACAACGCCTTTCCGGAAACCCGTCTGCTGGCCCTGCCCTACGTCTATCGCGACGTGGCCCACGTCCGCGCCGTGGTCGACGGAGAGATCGGCACCGAATTGCTGAACGTATTCGAGCATCGCGGCCTGGTCGGCCTCGCCTATTACGACGCGGCCCCCCGCTGCATGTACAACGTCCGCCGCGCGGTCGCCGAGCCAGGCCAGCTGCGCGGGCTGAAAATGCGCGCGCCGCAGTCGGACATCTTCCTCGATACGATCCGCGCCATGGGGGCCAATCCGACGCCGCTGTCCTTCGGGGCCGTGTTCTCGTCGCTGCAGACCCACCTGATCGACGGGGCGGAGAACAACTGGCCCGCCTACCAGTCGAGCCGCCAGTACGAGGTGGCGAAATTCTGGAGCCAGACCGAGCACTCGTTCTCGCCGGACGCCCTGCTGATGTCGAAGTCGAGTTTCGACGCCCTGACCCCGGCCGACCGGGATCTGGTGCGCGACGTCGCGCGGCGGTCGGTGCAGGTGATGCGCGCGGACTGGGACAGGCGCGAAGCCGAAGCCCGCGCCGCTGTTCTCGCGGCCGGCGTTCAGGTGACCCAGGTCGACAAGGCCGCCTTCGCCGCCACCGTCCAACCGGTGCTGGACAAGTATCTATCCGGGCCGCGCCTGCGCGCGCTCCACGAACGTATCGCAGCGGTCGCCTGAACGACCGCGCAAACCTCGGCGCTCAGGGAGGGCCCGAATGTCTCAATCCCGACGCGGTCCCGTCCGCGCCCTCGACGCTCTGGCCAGCCTCGCCCTGGGCCTCGCCGGCGTCGCCTTGGTGGCGATGGCGCTTGTTCAGGCCTGGCAGGTCTTCGCCCGCTATGTGCTGAACGACAGCCCCGGCTGGACCGAGCCGCTGGCCCTGTTGCGGATGAGCTGCGCGGTCATGTTCGGGGCCGCCGTGGCGGTGCGCCGCGAGACCCATTTCGCCTTCCAGACCTTTCGCGACGCCGCGCCCGGCCCGATGCGGTGGCTGCTCAAGTCGATCTCCAGGTTGATCGCCGCCGCCTCCGGGGCGGGGCTGATGGCGCTGGGCGGGGTGCTGATGGTCGACGAATGGCCGGTGGCCATGGCCGGCGCGCCCCTGCCTTCCGGCCTGAAATTCGCCGGCCTGTGCATCGGAGGGGCGCTGATCCTGCTGTTCGCCGTCGAGCGGCTGGTGACCGGCGACTATCGCCCGCCCGAGACGCCGACGAAGGCGGAGGATTGAGCATGGAATACATCATCCTCTTCGGCCTGCTGGCCATCCTGCTGGCCATCGGCGTGCCGGTCGCCTTCTCGCTGCTGGCGGCGACCCTGGCGACGGTGCTCTACCTGGCCCTGCCGCCGATCGTGGTGTTCCAGCAGATGGGGTCCGACATCACCTCGGTGGCCCTGCTGGCCATTCCGCTGTTCATCTTCACCGGCGAACTGATGATGAAGGGCGGACTGTCCGACCGGATGATCGCCCTCGCCTCCTCGATGGTCGGCCACGTGCGCGGCGGCCTGGGCCAGGTCACCGTGGTCGGCTCGACCCTGTTCGGCGGCGTTTCGGGCAGCGCCATCGCCGACGTCTCGGCCATCGGCGGCACCATGATCCCGCAGATGCAGAAGCGCGGCTATGAGAGCGACTATGCCGTCAATGTCACCATCTCGGCGGCGCTGGTGGCGCTGCTGGTGCCGCCGTCGCACAATATGATCCTGTATTCGGCCTCGGCCGGGGGCGGGGTGTCGATCTCGGACCTGTTCGCGGCGGGGATCATCCCGGCCCTGCTGCTGGCGTCGGTGCTGATGGTCACCTCCTATGTGGTGGCGCGGCGGCGCGGCTATGCGGCCGAGGCCTTCCCGGGACTGCGCGCCGTGGCGGTGCGTCTGGTCGCAGCCGTCCCGGGACTGCTGCTGGTCGGCATCATCTTCACCGGCATCCGGCTGGGCGTGTTCACGGCGGTTGAGAGCGCCTCGATCGCCGTCGTCTACGCCACCGTGATCACGGGCCTGATCTACCGGCACATGACGTGGAGCGCCTTCAAGGCGGCCTGTGTCGGCGCGGCGAGGACCTCGGGCATGGTGCTGTTCATCATCGGCTGCGCCGGGGCCTTCGGCTGGCTGATGGCCTATCTGCAGGTCCCGTCGATGATGGTCGAGATGCTGCAGACCCTGACCGACAATCCGATCCTGATCCTGCTGCTGATCAATGTCGTCCTGCTGTTTCTCGGCACCTTCATGGACATGGCGCCGCTGATCATCATCTGCACGCCGATCTTCCTGCCGGTGGCCAAGGCCTTCGACGTCGACCCGGTGCAGTTCGGCGTCATCCTGCTGCTCAATTGTGGCATCGGTCTGATCACGCCGGAGGTCTTATCTGTGCTGTTCGTCGGCAGCGCCATCGCCGGCGTTCCGATGACGCGGGCGCTGAAGACCATCTGGCCGTTCTGGCTGGCTTGCGCCGGCGTGCTGATGCTGGTCACCTTCATCCCGGCGCTTTCGCTGTGGCTGCCCTCGCTGATGAAATGACCGACCTGCTGGCCCTTCGCCCGGCCGAAGACTGCCGCTGGGACTGCGTCGCCCTGGGCGAAGTCATGCTCCGCCTCGACCCCGGCGAGGGCCGCATCCGCACGGCGCGCAGCTTTCAGGTCTGGGAGGGCGGCGGCGAGTACAATGTGGCGCGCGGCCTGAGGAAGACCTTCGGGATGCGGACCTCGGTGGTCACCGCCCTGCCCCGCAACGAAATGGGCGCCCTGGCCGAGGATCTGATCCTGCAGGGCGGGGTGGACGTGTCCAACATCCTGTGGCGCGAGGCGGACGGCGTGAGCCGCAACACCCGCATGGGGCTGAATTTCACCGAGCGCGGATTCGGCGTGCGCGGGGCGTTGGGGGCGTCCGACCGGGCCAATTCCGCGGCCTCGCAGATGCGGCCCGACGAGGTCGACTGGGACGCCCTGTTCGGCGGCGAGGGCGTGCGCTGGCTGCACACCGGCGGCATCTTCGCCGCCCTGTCGGAAAGCACGGCGGAGATGGCGCTGGCGGCCATCCGGGCGGCGAAGCGGCACGGCGTGATGGTCAGCTACGATCTCAACTACCGGGCCAGCCTGTGGTCGAGCCACCCCGATCCCGACGCGGCGCGGCGGGTCAATCGTGAGATCGCCGGCCTCGTCGACGTGCTGGTCGGAGACGAGTACGCGTGGGCCTCCTGCCTCGGCGTCGAAACCGGCGAGGTCCGCGCCGATCCCTGCGACAGCGGGCCCTTCGACCGGCTGGTGCAACGCGTCGCCCGGGACTTCCGGAACGTGAAGGTCTTCGCCGCCACCCTGCGCGACCCGGTGTCGGCTTCGGTCAACCGGTGGGGCGCGGTGCTGTGGGCGGACGGGCGGCGCCACGAGACGCCGGCGCGCGAGATCGCCGTTCTGGACCGGGTGGGCGGCGGCGACGGCTTCGTCTCGGGTCTGGCCTGGGCCTTCCTGACCGGCCTCGGTCCGCAGGCCGCCGTCGATTACGGCACGGCTCACGGCGCCCTGGCCATGACCACCCCGGGCGACAACGCCATGACGTCGCTCGCCGAGGTCAGGGCGCTGGTCGAGGGCAAGGGCGCCGCGGCGGTGCGTTAGGTTCGGCGGCGCGCCGCCTCAGCCCCACGGGTCGAGCGAGTCGCGCACCCCCTCGAAACCATCGAGAAGGCGCAGGCCGTCGGCGGAGAGGTCGAGGCGGGCCTCGAGCGCCACGAACAGCGGCGGGGGGTCGTCGAGGCCCGGCAACACCAGCGGCTCTTCGCCGGCCTTGGACGCCTCCTGGCCCGGCAGGACCAGCGGCCCGTCGTCGGGCAGGGCAGGCAGGACGAAGGCGTCGTAACCCTTGTCGTCGAGCAGCGACGGCGGCATCTGCGCTCCGTCGCCCTGGCCCTTGCCGGCCGGCTCCGGCGCGTCGGCGGCGGGGGGCGGATAGCTCAGTACAGTGATGGTGTTGTTGGCGTAGCGCAGCACTTCGACGCTCTCGACGTATGTCGAGCCGTCGCGGTCGTCGACGCTGTCGACGATGCGCCAGCCGGCGCCTTCGGCCGTGATCGTGTAGTCGGACCCGACGCCGCGCAATTGCACCTCATCGGTCCCCAGACCGCCGTTGATGATGTCGTCGCCGCCGCCGCCACGCAGGATGTCGTTCAGCGCCCCGCCGGTGATGACGTTGTTCAGAGCATTGCCCGTGCCGACGAACTTGCCGGGGCCGGTGTAGAGCAGGTTCTCGATGTTGGCGCCGAGGGTGTAGCTGCCGATGCGGGCCTCGACCGTGTCGATGCCTTCGCCGGCGAACTCCACGCAGGTGTCGAAGGCGTCGAGGATGTACCAGTCGTTCCCCGTGCCGCCCTGCAGCTGGTTGTTCATGCCGCCGGAGCCGCCCATCAGGATGTCGTCGCCGCCGCCGCCCAGCAAGGTGTCCTGGCCAATGCCGCCCATCAGCACGTCGTTTCCGTCGCCGCCGATCAGCAGGTCGGCATGGTTGGACCCGATCAGCCGCTCGATCGAGACATAAAGGTCGACCCCGCCGTAGCCGTTGGCGGTCGCCTGCATCTGGTCAAGCCGCGCCGTCACGCCCGAGGCGGCCAGGGTATAGTCGACGGTGTCCGACCCCGCTCCGCCCCGGAAGGTGTCCGAACCGCCGCCACCGCGCAGAACATCATCGCCGGCGCCGCCGGTGATGACGTTGTTCAGCGCGTTGCCGGTGCCGTGGAAATTGCCGGTCCCGCCGAACACCAGGTTCTCGACGTGATTGGCCAGGACGTAGGTGTTGATCCGGGCCTCGACCGTGTCGATCCCCTCGCCGGCGAACTCGACGATGCTGTCATAGGCTTCCAGCACATAGAGGTCGTCGCCGGTCCCGCCCTGCAGGGTGTTGGCCGCCCCGGCCCCGCCCCACAGCACGTCGTTTCCGGCCAGGCCGATCAGGGTGTCCGCGCCCAGCCCGCCGCGCAGCACCTTGGCCCCGCCGTCGCCGATCAGGAGGTCGTCGAAGGCCGAGCCGGTCAGGTTCTCGATCGAGCTGAACGTGTCCGTCCCGCCGTCGCCGTCGTTGCTCGAGGCGTTGGTGTTCAGCTGCGCCCGCATGCCCGAGGCGGCGAGGCTGTAGTCGACGGTGTCGATCCCGCCGCCGCCGTTCAGCACGTCCACGCCCGCGCCGCCGACCAGCACATCGTCGCCGTTGAGACCGTTGAGCACGTCGTCCCCGGCCCCGCCCGACAGCAGGTTGTTGGCCCCGTTGCCGGTCAGGGCGTCGTCGAAGGCCGAGCCGAGCAGATTCTCGATGCCCGAGAAGCCATCCGTGCCGCCGTCGCCGTCATTGGAGGCCTGGCCGGTGGTCAGGCTGGCGGTCACCGCGCCGGCCGCCGCGCGATAGTCCGCCGTATCGATCCCGGAACCGCCGATCAGCAGGTCCGTCCCGGCCCCGCCGCGCAGCACATCGTCACCCTCGCCGCCATCGAGGGTGTCGCCGCCGGCGCCGCCGAACAGGACGTCGTCGCCGCCCTGGCCCTGGAAGTTGACCGCGAAGGAGCCGTCATTGCCAAGCGTTCCGACCTCGAAGCGGTTGGCGGCGCTGTTGCCACTGACCGAACGCAGGCCCGATCCCACGCCTTCGACCACCACGTTCTCGGTGGTGAAGATGCTGATCGCGGTGTTTGCGACCGTGCCGGTTCCGCTCGCCAGATTGACCGAGATCGATGCGCCGCGCAGCACCGCCGTATCCGTTCCCGCCCCGCCGGCGATCAGCGAACTGGTCGTCGCCGCCGACCCCGTGAACACCAGGGTGTCGTCGCCGTTCTCGCCGAAAAGCAGGTCGCCGGCATCGCCCTCGATCCGGTCGGCTCCGTCGCCGCCATACATCTGGTCGATTCCCGTCCCCCCGGTCAGCACGTCGTCGCCAAGGGCGCCGGTCAGGATGTCGTCGCCGCCGGCCCCGTTGAACACCACGCCGAAGGCGGCGCCCGCGGCCGCGGTCAGACGGTTGGCGGCGCTGCTGCCCGAAATGGTCCGGACGGCGGCGCCCGATCCCTCGACCGTCACGTTCTCGGTCGCGAAGACGGACAGGACGGTGGATTCCGCCAGGCCCGTGCCCGTGGCCAGGTTCAGGGAGGCGGAGGTTCCGCGCAGGATCAGCGTGTCCGTTCCGGCGCCGCCCGAGACCAGAACGCCCGCCGCCGTCGCCGAGCCCTGGACGACGATGACGTCGTCGCCGTTCTCACCGTAGAGCTGGTCGCCCGTATCGCCTTCCAACCGGTCATTGCCCTCGCCGCCGTACAGCCTGTCGGCGCCGCCGCCGGCCGTGATGATGTCGTCGCCGTCGCCGCCGTAGGCGAGGTCGTCGCCCGCCAGCGCGTTGATGATGTCATTGCCGCCCAGGCCGTAGATCTCGTCGGCGAACGCCGTGGCGTTGATCGTGTTGGCGCCCGCGGTGCCCTCGAAATACTGCCCGCCGCCGGCCCCGACGATCAGGGTCATGTCGTCGAAGCGCAGCCGCTCGATCGTGGTCAGGGTGTCGGTTCCGTCCGGTCCGCTGACCGTGGTCGTGCCGCCCGAGGTGGTCACCGTATAGGCCGAGCGCGGCCCGGCGAAGACCGCCGTGTCGATGCCCGCGCCACCGTCGAGGGTGTCGTTGGACGCGCCGCCGGTGATGACGTCGTCGCCGTCCCCGCCGTTGATGGAATCGAACCCGGCGGTGCCGACCAGATTGTCGGGGCCCGCCGTCCCGTTGACCGTGTTCACCACCGGCGCCCCGGTGATCAGATAGAGGCCGTCGGCGAACTGCAGCCGCTCGACATTGGTCAGGCTGTC
>JAAXIW010000251.1:29032-55169 GCA_012270135.1 Brevundimonas sp.
AGGCCGTCGGCGAACTGCAGCCGCTCGACATTGGTCAGGCTGTCGGTTCCGTCCGGCCCGGTGACCGTGGTGACGCCCCCGCTGGCGCTGATCGTATAGGAGGCGCGGTTGCCGCTGAACACCGCCGTATCGGTTCCGGCGCCGCCGTCGATGGTGTCGTTCTCGAGCCCACCGTTCAACACGTCGTCACCCGTGCCGCCGTTGAGCGTGTCGCGACCGACGCCGCCGGTGATGAGGTCCGCGCCGTCCTCGCCGTTCATGGTCGCCCCGAGATACTGGAGCGGCACGACCGTGGCGCTCGGGACCGAGACGTGGAGGGTGTAGGTGCCGCCGGCCGGCGGCGCCGCCGTGACCAGGGTCGCATCCGAGCCCGACTGCCACCGCGATACCTGGATGTAGTAGGTGCCGGCGGTCGCGAAGGTGTGGCTCAGGCCGGAGTCGGTCGCCGGGCCGCCGTCGGCGGCGTTGTCGTCGTTCTGGGCCACCTGGACGTTCCCGGCGTCGAAGATGCGCAGGACGCTGTCGAAGCTGGCGTTGTCGATATCGAAGACAACCGTTTCGCCCGCCGCCACGGTGACGGCGTAGTATTCCATGCCGCCATGGGCGGTGGCCACGACCGTCGCATGGGGGATGGTGGTGGAATCGGCCACATCCGATCGCGTGCCGAGGTCGAAGCCGCCGGCCAGCGACACCGCGTTGGCGATCGAGTTGTTGGCCGTGCCGAACGCCTTGACGATGTCAGGGGCGCCGCCGCCCTCGCCGGGCGCGCCGGCGAACAGCTGATCGTTTCCGCCGCCGCCGTTCAGCGTGTCGATACCGCCGCCGCCGCGCAGGATGTTCGCGTTGGCGTCACCCGTGATCGTGTCCGTATGGGCCGAGCCGAGCACCTCTTCGATGCTCGACAGCGTGTCGGCGCCCGCGCCACCCGAGGCCACGCCGGCCGCGAGGTTGACCGTGACGCCGCTGACGGCATCGGTGTAGTCGGCGATGTCGTGACCGGCGCCGCCGTTCAGGGCATCGGCGCCGCGGCCGCCTATCAGGTGATCGTCGCCGTCGCCGCCATTGAGCACGTCGTCGCCGGAACCGCCGTCCAGCATGTCAGCGCCGGCCAGGCCGTTGATGGTGTCATTTCCGCCGAGGCCGCCGATGGTGTCGCCGAAGGCGGTGCCGGTGATGGTCTCGTTGGTGATGTCGCCTCCAACCCGCAGGCTGCCCGTGGGCGCCGCGGCGATGGACTGGGCGGAGAACTGCAGGAACTCGACGTTGCTGACGGTGACGGGCTGGCCGAGGCCCGTGATCGTCCCGACCTGACCGTTCCAGGTGACCACATAGTTGGCGCGGGCGCCGGCGAACACCACCGTATCCGTGCCCAGGCCGCCGTCGATCTGGTCGTTGCCGCCGTTGCTGGTGATGATGTTGGCCGCGGAGTTGCCCCGAATGGTGTCGGCGCCCGAGCCGCCGATCACGTTCTCGATCACCGTGCCCACGGCGATGGCGACGTTTCCGGTCAGTCCCCCGACGCTGGAGAAGGCGCCCTGCCGCAGGTCGATCGTCTGGGCGACCCCGTAGCCCGAGAAGTCGAAGGTGTCCGTGCCCCCCGCGTCCCAGACCGCGAAGATCAGGGCGCTCAGGCTGGAGTTGGCATTGAACCAGGGCTGGCCGGCGTTGGAGTTGAAGCCATAGACCGTATCCCCGGTCCGCGTCGTCGTATTGGCGCCGTACAGCCGCTGCGCCGCGGCGATGTCGTCGAGCAGCGGCACAGCCGAATAACGACCGCCCAGATTACCGCCCGTATTGGTTTCGCTGAAATAGCTCATCACCGTGTACTGGCGCGAATCCTCAAAATAGGTCGCGCTGCCGTCGTAGGTGATCGCGCCGCCCGAGCCCGCGTTGTAGGCGGCCGGGTGGCTCAGGCCGATGGCGTGCCCGATTTCGTGCAGCAGCACCTGCTGTCCATAGGCCTGCATCACCGGATTGGCGTTGTAGGACAGTGAGCTGTTGATCCAGACGTCGCCCTGGACGGCGTTCGCCCCCGTGGCGCCCGGCATGCCGCCCGGCAGATAGGCAAAGGCCGCGGCGCCCGCCTGGCCCGAGGTATAGTTCCCGAACAGGATCGTCGCATTCTCGGAATATTCGGTGGCGCCGTCGTTGACGCGCTGGAAGGTGATATTGGCCACATCCGACCAGGCCTGGAGCGCCAGCAGGGTCGCCGCGATCTGTCCGGCGCTGAAGGCGTTGTGACCCGACGTGCCCTCCGGCAGCGTGCTCACGAAGGTGTCGCGGAAGGCGAAGGTCACGACCGCCGGCTGGCCCAGGCCCGTCGCCCAACTCCAGTTGTTGCGAGTGATCTGGGCCCCGGCGTCGATCGGATCGAGCGACGGCTTGCCGTTGGGCCCGAAGACGCCGCGGTCGTCGGCGTTCAGGATGACGCCCTGTCCGCCGCCGTCGGTCCCGTCCGTGACCGCGTGGAAATTCCCGCAGCAGCCGCAGATCTGATAGCTCGCGATGGCGCCGAAGAACGGATCGACGATCGGCTCGGGCGCGTCGAAGCCGGGGCTGTCGGCGAGATGCGACACGGTCGAGCCGAAGCTCCGCGAGAAGGAATCGAACATGGCTGTGGCCCACCGACGCGAAATAGAGGGCGGTCACCGTAACGCGGCTTCGCGAAACGACAAGCGCCACCGCTTCAACTCGCGGTGATTCAACGCCTCTTGGCTACCTCGGGTTGAGGTCGCGCGCCCCGGGGCGGTCAGGCCGCGGCCAGCGCCTGCTCCAGATCGGCGTACAGATCGTCGACGTGCTCGATGCCCACGGACAGGCGCACCAGGTTGTCGCCGATGCCGCAGCGCGCCTTGGCCTCCGGGCTGTAGTCCGAATGGGTCGTGCTGGACGGATGGGAGACGAGGCTCTCGGTGCCGCCCAGGCTGACGGCCAGCTTGAACAGCCGCAGGGCGTTGAGCATGCGGAAGGCCTCGGCCTCGCCGCCCTTGAGGCGCAGCGAGAAGGTCGAACCCGGGCCTGAACACTGACGCGCGAAGATAGCCTGCTGCTCCGGCGTGCTTTCGGCTCCGCCGGCGTCGAGAACGGCCGCGATCTTCGCGTGCCCGCGCAACCGGCGAACAAGCTCGGCGGCGTTGGCCTGCGACCGTTCCATGCGGATGTGCAGCGTCTCGAGGCTGCGCATCAGCAGCCAGGCGGTGTGCGGATCGGTCACAGTGCCGCAGATGGTCCGCATCTCCGCGACCCGGCCCATCAGATCGGCCCGACCCATGCAGGCCCCGGCGATCAGGTCGGAGTGCCCGCCGACATATTTGGTCAGCGAGTACAGGATGAGGTCGGCGCCGTGCTGCAGCGGCTTCTGCCAAAGGGGCCCGAGGAAGGTGTTGTCCACCACCAACGGAGCCGGCTCCGCCTGACCGAGAGCCTTGATGGCCGCCGCCGCGGCCTGGATGTCGATCAGCTGGTTGGTCGGGTTGGCGGGGGTCTCGACATAGACGGCCGCAAGGCGTCCGCCGCGGGAGGCGGCGCGTTCGGCGGCCTCCGCGACTGCGCGCGTCAGGGCCTCGCCGCCGTCGCAGTCGGCCACGCTGACCGTCTCGACCCCCATGCGCGGCAGGATTCGGTCAAACAGGTATTCGGTGCCGCCGTAGGCCGGCGCGGTATAGACCACCACATCGTTCGGACGGCTGAGCGCCAAGATGGTCGTCGAGATCGCCGCCATGCCGCTTGAGAAGACCAGCGCCTTGTCGGCTCCGTCCCACACCGCAAGGCGGTCCTCGAGGATTTCGAGGTTCGGATTGTTGATCCGCGAATAGATCAGTCCCAGCGCCTCGTCCGGTTCCTTCTCACGCAGGCCGTAGGCGACCTCGAAGAAGCGCTTGCCGTCCTCGGCCGATTTGAAGACGAAGGTCGATGTCTGGAAGATCGGGGTCTTGATCGATCCCTCGGACAGGGCGGGGTCGTAGCCGTAGCCCATCATCAGGGTTTCGGGCGACAGGGGGCGATCGCCGAGGGTGCGGCTGCGGTGACGATTCATGCTGAAATACTCCTGGGCGGCCTCCTAGAGCAGTCCGCCCGACAGGTCACCATGCGGTGCAAAAAGGGCTGTCGCCGCCGGGCCCATCCGCTGGCCATCGTCACATTTCCCGCCTAGACAGACCACGGTCGCTGGATCGCCGACGCCGGTGGCGCGTTCACGGCCGGCAATCGCCCGATGCGGGGGGCCACCCGGGCCGCGCTCTCATGCGCCCGTGCGCCCTCCGGCCACTCTCTGTCTGGAAGGCCCGATGACGAAAAAGACCGCGCTGATCACCGGCATCACGGGCCAGGACGGCTCCTACCTGGCGGAATTCCTCCTCGAGAAGGGCTACGACGTTCACGGCATCAAGCGCCGGTCTTCGCTGTTCAACACCGAGCGAGTCGATCACATCTACCAGGACCTGCACGACGGCGACGTGCGCTTCCAGATGCATTTCGGGGATCTGACCGACACCTCGAACCTGGTGCGCATCATCCAGCAGGTGCAGCCCGACGAAATTTACAACCTCGGCGCCCAGAGCCACGTCGCCGTCAGCTTCGAGACGCCGGAATACACCGCCGACGTCGACGCGCTGGGCACGCTGAGGCTCCTGGAGGCGATCCGACTGCTGGGTCTGGAGAAGAAGACCAAATTCTACCAGGCCTCGACGTCCGAGTTGTACGGCCTGGTCCAGGAGCCGATCCAGAGCGAGACCACGCCCTTCTACCCGCGCAGCCCCTATGCGGTGTCGAAGATGTTCGCCTACTGGATGTGCGTGAACTACCGCGAGGCCTACGGAATCTTCGCCTGCAACGGCATACTGTTCAATCACGAGTCCGAACGGCGGGGCGAGACCTTCGTCACCCGCAAGATCACCCGAGGACTGGGCGAGATCGCCCAGGGCCTGAGCGATTGCCTCTATCTCGGCAACATGGACGCCCTGCGCGACTGGGGCCACGCCAGGGACTACGTCCGGATGCAGTGGATGATGCTGCAACAGGACACGCCGGACGACTATGTCATCGCCACCGGCAAGCAGTACAGCGTGCGCCAGTTCGTCGAGGTTTCGGCCGCTCGAATCGGCGTGACGTTGCGCTGGGAGGGGAAGGGCGTCGACGAGGTCGGGATCGTGGCTTCGGTCGACCCGTCCCACGCGCTGACCCGTTGCCCGGCTATCAAGGAAGGCCAGACCATCGTCCGGGTCGACCCGCGCTATTTCCGCCCCACCGAGGTGGAGACGCTGCTCGGCGATCCGTCCAAGGCCAAGGCGAAACTGGGCTGGGAGCCCGAGATCACCTTCGAGCAGATGGTCGACGAAATGATGGAGGCCGACCTGCTGGCGGCCCGCAAGGCGGTTCTGATCCGGAATGCGGACTGGAGCTGAAGCCTTGGATCCATTCATCCGCGTCGACCAGACGACACGCCGCCGCGAGGACGATCGCGGCTGGCTGGAGGTGCTCTACGAGACCGACTCCATGGTGCTGAAACGGTCGTTCTCGAAGGCCGGCGTGTTCCGCGGCCTGCATGTGCAGCGCGCCCCGTCCGAGCAGACCAAGGTCATCCGCGTCGTCTCCGGCGCCATTGTCGACGTGGTGGTTTCGATGAACGACCCGGAGCGCCGGCTGCACACGACCCGGCTGACGCCGGAAGACGGCTGGGTGCGGATCGGCGCCGACTACGCGCACGGCTTCTACGCCCTGCAAGACACTGTCTTTGAATATGTTTGCGACGGCGGCTACGATGAGGCGTCGGAGCAGGCGTTCTCGATCGTCGATCGCCTGCCTGCCCTGCTGGGGGTCGATACGGTGATCCTGTCGGACAAGGACCGCGCGGCGCCGCCGCTGGCGGCGGCTGGAACTGAGTGATGAAGACGCTTTCCCTGATTACCGCCTCCTACAACAGCGCCCGGACCATCGGCGACACCCTCCGGTCGGTGAACGTCCAGACGTACCCGGCGATCGAGTATCTGGTCGTCGACGGCGGGTCGAAGGACGACACCATGGCCATCGTCGAGCGTGACGGAAACCGCGTCACCGCGGCCGTGTCCGAGCCCGACAAGGGCATCTACGACGCCTACAACAAGGGTCTGTCGCGAGCGACCGGCGAAGTCATCGGCTTCATCAACTCGGACGACTACTACTGCGCCCCGGACGTGATCGGGAACGTGATGAAGGCGTTCGAGGCCGATCCGGAACTTCAGGCGGTCCACGCCGACCTCGTCTATGTCGATCCGGACAACACCGGAAAGATCGAGCGTCACTGGAAGTCGCGACCGGCGACGGTCGAGAATCTGCGCCGAGGCTTCATCCCCGCGCACCCGACCCTGTTCCTGCGTCGCAGCGCCTACGACACGGTCGGCGGATTCGACACCGGCTACCGGCTGGCCGCGGACTACGACTTCATGCTGCGCGCCTTCTTCGTGCACCGGATCAAGTCGCTGTACCTGCCGCAGATCTGGGTGCGGATGCGTTCCGGCGGGGCGACGGGGGGAACCACCGCCAGCATCATCCGTCAGAACGAAGAGATCCGCGCCTCGCAGGCGGCGCACGGCCTGCACTACCCCAAGGCCCTGTTCTTCGCTCACAAGGTGCTGGACCGGTCGGTGCAGCGCGCCCGCGCGCCCTTCGTCAAGGCCCCCGACATCGCGGAAAGCGCCGACCGATGATCGACGGAAAGCGGGTCCTGGCGATCATTCCGGCGCGAAAGGGCTCCAAGGGCCTGCCGCTGAAGAACATCCGGCTGCTGGCGGGCAAACCCCTGCTGGCGTGGCCGATCGCGGCCGCGCGGGCCTCGGCCTATGTCGACCGGGTGATCATTTCGACCGATGACCAGGCGTTCGCCGACATCGCGGTCGAGCACGGCGCCGACGCCCCCTTCCTGCGACCGGCCGAACTGGCCTCTGATACGGCGCCCAGCATCGGCTTCATCCTGCACGCGATCGAAGCATTGGCCGGGTCCGGGGATCGCTATGATCTGATCGTCCTGCTGGAGCCGACGTCCCCGCTGACCGAGGGATCGGATGTCGACGCCGCCCTGGAGCGGCTGGCGGCTTCGGACGCCGACGCCATCGTCGGGGTCAGCGCCCTCGAGACCAGCCACCCCGCCTATGCGGTTCGCATGCGGAGCGACGGCGTGATCGATCCGCTGCAGCCCGGCGGGTTCGCGGCCATGCCCCGACGCCAGGACCTGGAGCCGGTCTTCGGTCTCGACGGCAGCCTCTACATCTCGACGATCGACGCCTTGCGGCGCGAGCAGGGGTTCTGTCACGGCCGGACGCTCGGCTATGTCACGGCTCGCCACAAGGCGCACGAAGTCGACGATCTCGTCGATTTCCTTTGCATCGAGGCGATCGCCGCCAATCTGGACACCATTCTGCAAGAGGAAGGCCGGACCTCCCCGTCCGGCGCGAGATGACCATGCGTAAGTGCACGAAATGCCTTGTCCCCGAGACGGTGGACACCATCACCTTCGACGAGGAGGGCGTCTGCTCGGTCTGTCGTCAGATCGAGGCCAAGAAGGACCGGATCGACTGGGCCGACCGCCAACGCCAGCTCGACGAGATCATCGCCCAGTACAAGGGCAAGGATTTGTACGACTGCATCGTGCCCTACTCCGGGGGCAAGGACTCGGTCTTCCAGCTCTACTACATCGTCAAGACGCTCAAGCTGAAACCGCTGGTGGTGCGCTACAACCACTGGGGCTACCGGCCCAAGGTCGAGGAGAACAACACCTCGGTGTTCAAGCAGCTGGGCGTCGACGTGGTCGAGTTCACGCCCAATTTCCACGTCGTGCGGGAGCTGATGCTGGAGAGCTTCAAGCGCCGGGGCGACTTCTGCTGGCACTGCCACACCGGCATCTATTCCGGCGTCATGCACATGGCGGTGCGGTTCGGCATCCCGCTGCTGTTCTGGGGCGAGACCTCGGCCGAGTACCACAGCTGGTACACCTTCGAGGAAATGGAGGAGGTCGACGAGAAACGCTTCAACCGCCTGATGAACCAGGGCATCACCGCCGACGACATGTACGAATTCCTGCAGGGGCGCGTGGAGCGCCGCGACCTGTGGATGTTCGACTATCCGAAGCGCAAGGACCTGATGGCGTTGAAGGTCCGCTCGATCTGCCTCGGCAACTACATCGAGTGGGACACCAAGGCCAACGTCGCCCTGATCGAGAAGGAGCTGGGCTGGAAGGGCCAGCCGGTCGAGGGCGTGCCGCCCGAGTACGACTACGAGAAGATCGAGTGCACCTTCCAGGGCATGCGGGACTGGTCGAAATTCGTGAAACGAGGCTACGGACGCGCCAACCACCTGCTTTCGATCGACATCCGCAATGGGCGCAAGACTCGCGAGGAGGCCGTGGAGATCGAGCGTCAGTACGACGGCAAGCGGCCCGCTTCGATGGACTGGTTCCTCGAGACGCTGCAGATGACCGAGGACGAGTTCTACAAATATCTGGAGCCGCACCAGGTCCACCCCTGGAAGTTCGACAAGTCGAATTTCGAGACCGGCCCGGAGATGCCGGACTTCGACAAATGGGACCGGACCGATCTGAGCCACATCCCCGTCGGCCCGCCCAAGACGCCCGCGGAATAGGGATCCCCGCCCGATGACCATCGCCATCATCGACTACGGCATGGGCAACGTCCGTTCGCTGATGAACGCCTTCGAGTACATCGGCGAGGACGCGGTCGTGACCGCCGACTTCGACGCGCTCGAGGCCGCTGACCGGCTGGTGCTGCCGGGCGTCGGGGCCTTCGGCGACGCCATGAAGGCCATCGAGGCCAAGGCCCTGAGGCCCATGCTGGATCACCTGGCGTTGGAGGTGAAAAAGCCCGTGCTCGGCGTCTGTCTGGGCATGCAGCTTTTCGCCCGGCGCAGCCTTGAACACGGCGCCCACGAAGGCCTCGGCTGGCTCGACGCGGAAATTCGTCCGCTGGAGGTGCAGCGCCCGGCCAAGGTGCCGCACGTCGGCTGGAACGCGGTCGAGTTCGCTCCCGACGAATGGCTGTTCAAGGGCCTGCCGTCCGGCGAGAGCGACTACTATTTCGTCCATTCCTTCCACATGGTCTGCAACGACCCGGCGGATGTGGTGGGCGTGTGCGACCATGGCGGACCGTTCACCGCCGCGGTGCGGCGGGGCAATCTGGTGGCCGCCCAGTTTCACCCCGAGAAGAGCCAGGACAACGGCCTGCAGCTGTTGCAGAACTGGCTGGCGCACGACTTCCAATGCTGAAGAAACGGATCATCCCCAAATTCCTGGTCCGCAACGGGCGTCTGGTGAAGATGCGCCGGTTCACGGACGACCAGCGCGAGGCGGGCAATCCCGTATCGACCGCCAAGGTCTATGATTCCTACGGGGTCGACGAGCTGATCTTCGTCGACATCGACGCCAGCGCCGAGGGCCGGGTGGTTACCGGCGACATCATCGAGCGCGTGGCGGAAGAGGTGTTCGTGCCGCTGACCGCCGGCGGCGGGGTCCGGACGCTGGGCCAGATCGAGAGCCTGCTGAAGAGCGGCGCAGACAAGGTCAGCATCAATTCGGCCGCGATCGACGATCCGGACTTCATCACCCGGGCGGCGTCGCGCTTCGGCGACCAGTGCATCGTGGTCTCCATCGACTACAAGGCCGACGAATTCGGCAGGAAGCGTGTCCACGGCCACGGCGGCGCGGTCCAGACCGCCCATGACCCGGTCGAGTTCGCCCAGCGGATGCAGGATCTGCACGCGGGCGAGATCCTGATGACCTCGATCGACCGCGACGGGATGATGGACGGCTACGATCTGGAGCTGATCAGCGACCTGTCGAACAAGCTGAGCATTCCTCTGATCGCCTCCAGCGGTGCGGGCAGCCTGGACGACTGCCGCAAGGCGCTCGACGCCGGCGCCTCGGCGATCACCATCTCTTCGATGTTCATCTTCACCGACCACAGCCCGATCAAGGTGCGAACCTACCTCAGCACCAACGGGGTCAATGTCCGCAGCCAGAAGGGCAGCCGGTCGTGAACGCCCCGATCAGGGTCCGCTCGAGCCTCGACGCCGGAGGTCTGGCCGCCTATGCGGCGGCGCAGGTCAACGGCCTGTTTCCGGATGGGGAGACCGTCAAGGCCGACGCGCTGCTGGAGGCGGTGGCCGGCGCCCTGCCCCGCCTCGAGCACTGTTTCGCGCACATCGACAACAAGTATTTCTTCGACGGCGAGGCGGCCGTCTTCAGCCACCTGCACGGCGACCAGTACGCCATGTGGCTGTATCTGCTGGCGAACGAACTGCACCGACGCGGCGGGCCGGCGTCCATCTGTTCCAAGCTGTTCCTGCTCAACAAGTCGCTGCACGGGCTGGACGCCTTTTACGAGGTCGAGCTGCCGTCGATCTTCCTGCTGGTCCATCCACTCGGCACGGTGCTGGGGCGGGGGACCTACAGCGACTTCTTCGTCGCCTACCAGCGCTGCGGAGTGGGCTCGAACCACGACGTGTATCCGACCTTTGGGCGGCACGTGACGCTGCGGCCAGGCAGCGCGGTGCTTGGGGCCTGCAACATCGGCGAGCACTGCCAGATCGCAACCGAGTCCCTTGTTCTGGACCGCGACCTTCCCGACCACACCCTGTATATCGGCAATCCCAAGACCGCGACGCTTCGACGCCAGGACACCGCCTTCCCCCTCTGGCGCGTTTAAGGACTCGACCCCCAGATGCCCGACGATATCCACTCCGGTTCCAATGCGGCCGCCGATTTCGCGGCGCTGAGAACCCGCCTGCACAAGGTCATCCCGGGGGGCGCCCACACCTATTCCCGCGGCGACGACCAGTTCCCGACCAATGCGCCGCCGGTGCTGGTCCGGGGCAAGGGGGCCTATGTCTGGGACACCCACGACAATCGGTACCTGGATTACGGCATGGCGCTGCGGGCCATCTCGATCGGCTATGCCGACGATCGGGTGAACGCCGCCGCCATCCGTCAGATCGAGAACGGGGTGAACCTGACGCGGGCCTCGGCCATCGAGCTGGAGGCGGCGGAGCTGATCTGCGACCTCATTCCGTACGCGGAGATGGTGAAGTTCGCCAAGAACGGCTCGAACGCCACGACGGCGGCGGTCAAGATCGCGCGAGCCTACACCGGGCGGCGCTACGTCTGCATCCCGCGTCAGCACCCGTTCTTCTCGTTCGACGACTGGTTCATCGGTTCGACGGCGATCAAGCGCGGCACCCTGCCCGACCACGCCGCCTCGACCCTGCTGTTCGACTACAACGACATCGGTTCGCTGAAGGCCCATTTCGACGCCCATCCGGGCGAGATCGCCGCCGTTATGATGGAGCCCGCGACGCATCTGATCCCGTGCGGGCCGGACGGCGGGCCGGGTCTGGCGCCGGGACCCGATCCCGATCCCGCCAGCCACGCCGGAAACTTCCTGCATCAGGTCAAGGCGCTGGCGCACGGCGACGGCGCCCTGTTCATCCTCGACGAGATGATCACCGGCTTCCGCTGGCATCTGAAAGGCGCGGCGTACCTGTTCGGAATCGAGCCGGATATCGCCACCTTCGGCAAGGCCATGGCCAACGGCTTCGCCCTCGCGGCGGTGGTCGGACGTCGCGAATACATGCAGGTCGGTTCGACCGACCGGCCGGGCATGGAACGGACCTTCCTGCTGTCGACAACCCACGGCGGCGAGATGCCGGCGCTGGGCGCCTTCGTCGAGGCGACGCGGATCAACGCCGAGGAAGACGTGCCGCGCGGCCTGTGGGCCTATGGCGCGAAGCTGAACGCGGGCTTCAAGCAGGTGGCGGCCGCCAACGGGCTGGCCGATCATTTCGTCACCGACGGGCCCGAGATCCTGATGAACTACATCACCCGCGACGCAGACGGTCAGCCGTCGATGCCGCTCAGGACCCTGTTGTCGCAGGAGATGATCCGCCGGGGGGTTCTGATGCCGTGGCTGGGCACCTGCCAGGCGCATGGCGAGACCGAGTTGCAGATGACGCTCGAGGCGCTCGACGGCGCGCTCAAGGTCTATGCCGCGGCCCTGAACGAAGGCGTCGAGCGCTACAAGGACGACCACGTGATCAAACCCGTGTTCCGGACCCACAACTGATGTCCGACGCCTTTCGACTGGACGGTCAGGTCGCGCTGGTCACCGGCGGCGCCGGCATCCTCGGACGGCGCTTCTGCCGCGCCCTGACCGAGGCCGGGGCCAGGGTCGCCGTGGTCGACCTGTTCGGGAACGCGGCGGACGAGGCCGCGGCCGCAGTCGGCGGCGGCGCGGTTGGCTTCGCCTGCGACGTCTCGGACGCCGACTCGGTCAAGGCCTGCGTCGAGGCGGTGATGGCGCGGTTCGGCCGCATCGACGTGCTGGTCAACAACGCCGCCACCAAGACCGCCGACGTCCGCGCGTGCATGGCGCCGTTCGAGGAATACAGCATCGACACCTGGCGCGAGATCATGTCGGTCAACATCGACGGCATGTTCCTGATGGCCCAGGCGGTGGGCAGAACCATGCTGGCCGCGGGGATCAAGGGCCGCATCATCCAGACGGCCTCGATCTACGGCGTCGTCGGCCCCGACAACCGCATCTACGAGGGTTCCGACTATCTCGGCGGGCCGATCAACACCCCGGCGGTCTATTCCGCCTCGAAGGCGGCGGTGGTCGGCTTCACCAAATGGCTGGCGACCTACTGGGCCGACCAGGGCATCCGGGTGAACTGCCTCGTCCCCGGCGGCGTCTCCAGCGGCCAGAACAGCGAGTTCAGCCAGCGCTACGCGGCGCGCACCCCCCTGGGCCGGATGGCCGACGCGGACGAAATGGCCCCGCCCCTGCTGTTCCTCGCCAGCGAGGCTTCGAGCTACGTCACCGGCCATGTTCTGATGGTCGACGGCGGATGGACGGCCTGGTGATCACCGGCCAGCGCCTCCGCGACCTCTACCTCGTCGTGGTCAAGCTGGCCGACGTGGCCGCCCGGGCCGGCTTCGTGCTGGCCGCGACCTACGCCCTGCCGATCTCCCAAGCCGGACAGTTCGGCCTGATCGTGACCCTCGTCGGCCTGTTCGCCTTCGCTTTCAATTTCGAACGCCACATCGACATCCAGCGGCGCACGGCGGGCGAACCGGGCGAAATCTTCGACCGCTTCGTGACCTCGGCGCTGGGTTTCTTCGCCTTCAACTGGGCGCTGATGACGCCCCTGTTCCTTGTCGCCGTGATCGCCCTGGCGCATGTCGGTCCGCCGCTGCTGATCATGGCCGTGGTGGTGGTGATCGGCGAACATCTGTCCAACCAGGCGTATCAGTACGCCCTGATCTCGCCGCGATACTATCCGCTCCTGCTGGTGGTGCTGGCCAAGAACGCGGTTCTGGTCGCCGTCATCTTCTATCAGGCCCTGCTGTCCGGCGCCGGGCTGGACCTGGGCTTCGTCATGCTGGTCTGGGCTATCGGCGCGGTGGCCTGCACGGGGTCGCTGGCGGTGATGTGGCTGCGGTTCCGGCGCAGCGCCCCGCGCGAGAAGCCCTTCCATTTCGCCGTCGACATCCTCGGCCAGCATCGCGCCTCGGCGGTCCACTTCGCGCTGGGCCTGATCGCGATCCTGATCCTCCAGTACGACCGGCTGGCCGTCGGCGCCCTGATGCCGCTGGATCAGGTGGGCCTGTATTTCCGCCATACCCTGCTGGTGTCGCTGGCCTATCAGGCGTTCAACGTCATCTCGTACAACCGGATCGTCCCGTCCGTGTTCGCGGAGGCGAAGCGCCGGGACTTCGGATTTCTGCACCGCCGGGTGCTGCGCGAATATCTGAAGACCCTTGTGGGCGCGCCGCTGCTTCTGGCGGGGGCCTGGGCCGCCAATGCGGTGACAGGGGGCGTCTACGCCGAACGGTTCCAGCTCAGCCTGTGGCTGATGGCGATCATGATCGCCGGTTTCATGCTGCGGGCGGCGGCCGATTTCCACGCCCTCGTCCTCAACGGCCGTCATCGGGAGAAGGACGTGCTTCGGCAGCAGACCGTGGCCTTCGCCGTCGGGGCCGTCCTGCTGGGCTTGCTGACCTGGCGGTTCGGCGTGTACGGCGCGGCCTCGGCGGGTGTGATGACGTCGGGGCTGTATCTGTTCCTCGTATGGCGCTGCGTCCGCAAGGCGGGACGCGAGGAGGCGGTTGCGGCATGAGAGCCCTGATCACAGGCAGCAGCGGTTTCGTCGGACAGGCGCTGATGCGGCGCCTCGCCGCGAACGGCCATGACGTGCGGGGCTTCAGCCGTTCGGGCGGGGCCGACGCCCTGGCCGGCGACCTGCTCGACCCGGCCTCGATCCGCGCCGCGCTCGCCGGATTCCAGCCGGACGTGGTCTACAATCTGGCCGCCGAAACAGACTTGAAAGGCCCGCCGAAGAACGGCTACGCCGCCAACACGATGGGCGTCCGGAACCTGCTCGAAGCGGTCGCCGACGCGCCTTCCGTCTCCCGCGTGATCTGGATGTCGTCGCAGCTGGTCAATCGTCCGGGCTGCGCCCCGGCGTCGGACACGGACTACGATCCGCAGGGCGGCTACGGCGCCAGCAAGGCCGAGGGCGAGCGGCTGGTCAGGTCCGCCGACGGCGGCGGCAAGACCTGGGTGATCCCCCGCTCCACCACCATCTGGGGCCCGGGAATGAGCGAACACTACGCGGGCGTCCTGCGCCTGATCCAGCGCGGGCTCTATTTCCATGTCGGCCGCCGGCCGCGCTTGAAGTCCTGGTCCTACATCGACACCCTCGCCTCGCAGCTTGAGGCGTTGGGGACGGCGCCCGCCGACCGGGTTCACGGCCTGACCCTCTATCTGGCCGACAGCCCGCCGATCGACCTGCGCGCCTGGTCCGACGCCTTCGCCCACCGGTTCGGACGCCGGATCGCCACCCTTCCCGAGCCGATCGCCCGGAGCCTCGGTCTGGCGGGCGACGTGATGGCCCGCCTCGGCCTGCCCGCGCCCCTGACCAGCCGGCGGCTGCACAACATGATCACCGACTACGTCTACGACACCGCCCCGATCGACCGCATCCACGGCCCCCCGGCCATCTCCATGCAGGAAGGGGTCAGGCGCACCGCCGAGTGGATGGACGCAACGACCGGCGGCGCGCCGGAGAAGGAAACCGCCGCTCGATGACGAACCGCGTCCTGATCTATTCCATTCACCGGATGGAGCACTGGTGGAAGTGCGTCGGCGAGCACCTGGGCTATGACGAAGCCGTGGTTCTGACCGACCGGCGCGGGGCGGGCGACCGCTCGGTCACCGACGAATTCTATCGCGCCTATCGGGCCCATCGACGTTCGAAGGCGACGGCCTCCAGCCTGCTGACGGCCGCCGAGGTCGCCGACGTCATCGCCCGCTGCCGGGTGCTGCGCTGGCTCCCGGCGGCCAAGGCCTCGGCCATGGCGCTGGCGATGGCCGAGGCCATGGAGGCGGTGCTGGAGGACGTCCGCCCGGCCGCGGTTCTGGGCTTCCCGATCGACAGCTATGTCTCCGACGTCCTGGCCCGGCGGGCGCGGGCGCGGGGCGTCCCCTACTATGAACTGACGGCCAGTCCGCTGCCCGACATGTGCATGCTGATGCACCGGGGAAAACTGATCACCGTCGCGGCCGAGGCCGATCCGGAGCGGGTCGAGGCGCGCATCCGTGAGATCGCCGACCCCGAGTTCACGCCCAGCTACGTCCGGGGCCAGGCGGCCTATACTCCGATGCGGTTCGTCAAGACGCTAAGCTATTTCCGGCTGCGGGCCCTCTACTTCAAGCTCTGGTCGTGGCTGATCAACGATCCGCTGAACCTGCACTATCTCGACGCCCAGCCGAGCCTCGGACACAAGGCCAAATGGCGCGACATCCGCATCGTCGGCATGATCGACGCGGACTGGCAGTCGCGAATTGAGGCCTTCCCCCGGGAAAGGCGGGTCTTCTTCGGCCTGCAGCTGCTTCCGGAAGCCTCCATCGACTATTGGCTCGACGACCTCGACCTGGTCCGGCACGAGGACGCCCTGATCGAGATCGCGAGTGGGCTGACGGCCGCCGGCCATTTGATCGTGGTCAAGGATCACCCGCTGCAGTTCGGCTTCCGCCAGACGGCGCTGATCGAGGCGCTGAGGGCCCTGCCGAACGTGGTCTTCGTGCCGTACGAGGTCAGCGGAAACGCCTTCCTGTCGACCTGCGGCGTCAGCGTCACGGCGACCGGAACCCTGGGGCTGCAGGCCGGTCTGCTGGGCAACACGTCGGTGGTCTGCGACGCCTACTATGTCGCCGCAGAAGAGGACTTCATCGTCGTGCGATCGTGGGACGAGTTGCGGAGCCTCGCCGCCCGCATCGCCGCGACGCCGAGACCCGCCGACCTGCACGCGCGGCAAGGCCGGATCATCGCCCATCTTCTGAAGGGCAGTTTCACCGCCGACTTCTTCTCCTTCAAGGATTTCGACCCGGCGCGGCCGCCTGCATCGGTCGCCGAACTGGGCCGGCGTCTGGGGGTCCAGATGCGCCGCCTCGGGCCGGAGGGCGAAAATTGGCACGGCGTCAATCTGCCGGCCGGCGGCGGCTCGCACGAGGGATCGCCGCTTCGCTAGAGAGGCTTGCTTGCTTGACCATCGGGGCCCGTTCTGGATAGGGAATGCACTGTGAAAACGGGACAATCGGGCGGTTCCCGCAGCTTTCCGACGCAGAGAGACAGGGTCATCCGATGACGTCGCCCGGCTATGTGAACGTCGAACCCGCCAGCGACCTCAACACCATGTCCGAGTTCCGCTGGGACCCGACGTTCATCGACTACGACAGCCACTTCGCCTACCGCGACCTGGCGGCGCGCCCCTCGCTTCGGGACCGTGCCGAAGCCTTGGTCATCTTCGGGGCCAGCATGGCCAAACTGCTGCTGAAGCGGGCCATCCGCTACGAGATGATCCCCTATCATGTCAGGGCCGACCGCTCGGCGAGCGGCCGGCTGCGCTTCGCCCGGACCGCGCTCGCCAATATGACCGCCGGGGCCATGCGCAAGCGCCACGCGGCGACGGATTCCTCGGCGGGAGCGGTGATGGACCGGCAGGGCTGTCTGGTCCTGACCATGCCGGAAGACCAGCGGGTCAGGCTCGAGGCCGCCGCGTCCGATCAGTTCGAAATCCTCGCCGCCCGCCGCGGCCGCTCGAACGGCAAGCGCCAGTTCGAGGAATCGCGCGGCCAGGCCAGTCGGCTGGAGCAGGGCCCGCTCTTCGACCAGATCGAAGCCATCCTGCGCGAGTCCGGCGTGATGGCGGCCGCCGGCGCCTATCTGGGCCGGCCCGCCCGGCTGGTCGACGTCAATCCGCAGATCAACGACGTCACCGACAGCTTCTGGCGCGACATCTTTCCCGACGCCGAGATCGGCGAACTCCCGGCCACGGCCTATTGCCACCGCGACGCCTCGGGCGGCGACCTGAAGGCGATCATCTATCTGAGCGACGTCGGCGACCGCAATGGGCCCTTCAGCTACGTCCTCGGCTCGAATCGTATCCGCATCTCGCGCATCGACGACCTGATCTGCGAGGCCAACGACAGCAACGGCCTTGGCGCGACCGATCCGGTCTCTCGTCGGCGCTTCGCCGCCCTGCCCAGGAAGCTCCGGCAGAAGGGCGCCTTCGGCAACGACCTGACCCCGGCCTCTCCCCTCAGCGGCGACATCGCGTCGAGCCTGTGGAGCATCGAGGCGCCGAAGGGCTCGATCGTTCTCTTCGACACCAAGGGCATCCACCGCGGCGGCATGGTCGTCGAGGGCGAACGCCGCGTCATCACCTGCGTGATCGGATGACGGGTCGCATGCGCGGCCGGCGTCTCGGCGGAACCGGAGTCCAGCCGTGAGATATCATCCCGCCGTCCTGATGGTGATGGTGTGGGGGGCCTGCATGGGCCTGTTCTACATCCTGCCGTTCCAGCTCGAGAACCGGGTCATGACCCTTTACGGGTTCCTGATCCTGACGCTGTTCATCGCGGTGTTCTGCGGCGGAGCGCTGGCCGCAAGCCGCCCGCAGGGGCAGCGGCCGCCGCGCAGTGACGTGACGGTGAATTTCGAACTGGCGGACCGCGCCCTGATGGCCGCCGCGACCATAGCCGTCCTCGCCGCCCTGGCCGACACCGCCGGACGCAACATCTTCGACCTCGCCGCCGCCTATGAAACCCGTTCCGACCGGGCGGGCGACCTGATGGCCGGGCGGGGATCGGCCAGTTCGATCTGGTTCCAGATCGCCTTCGTCACCTATCCCGCGGGCTACGTCTACATCGTCCGGGAGGTCGCCTTCCGGGCCCACCCGACGCCCTGGCGGATCGGCCTGTTCGGCCTCCTGCCCGTGGTCATGGCGTCCCTTTCGATGGGAGGCCGGGCGCCTCTGTTCTACGCCCTGCTGATGCTGGTCTACGGCTTCGCCCTGCGCCGACAGACCTTTCCGGCGACCGCTCCCGTTCGCCGCACGGCGCCCGTCGCCGTCGGCGTGGGCCCCGCAATGCGGCCGCGGCGCAGACCCTTCCGCCTCAACGCGGCGGCCAAGGTCGGCATCGCCCTGATCGGCCTCATGATGCTGGTCTATTTCGTCCAGGTGTTCGCCGCCCGGGCGGACGTCGCGGGCGGCATCGACGCGATGTTCGGCGTCGCGGGCGGTCAGTGGGGGGTCAATTTCAACGGCCCCGGCTCCAACCTGTTCTTCTCGCTGTTGGGACCGGACGCGACCTACATGGTCTTCGTCTTCGTCTGGTACTGGATCCAGGGCTTCGTCATGTCGAACGTCGTGTTCACCAGCTACGACGGGCCGGCGCTGCTGGGCGTGTACGGGATCGACCTCGCGTCAGCGCTCATGCGTCGCCTGAACGGCGAATTCGTCGCCAACGGCTACGCCCATCTGAATGCGATCAACGTCTATGGCTTCCTGCCCTCCGCCTTCGCCGCCCTGTACGTCGATCTGAAATTCTTCGGCCTCGCCGTCTGCGCAGGCTGGGGATGGGCGGCCGGGTGGATCTACCGCAAGGTCAAACAGGGTCTGGATCCGAAATGGGTGCTGGCCGTGCCCTTCGTCACCCTGGGGATCCTGTTCAGCACCATCGGCACCCCGATCGGATTCTCGAACGGCCTGGTGACCCATTCGTGGCTGGTCGTCACCCTCGTGCTGGCGCGAACCGTCGTAGCCCGGCGACCGGCCGCCGCCCCCGCCGCCCGGCGGAGTCCGTAGCCTGATGACCTCAGCGGGGGGCGGCGACGGTTACAGGCCCGAGGTCGACGGGTTGAGGGCGATCGCGGTGGTGGCCGTGATCCTGTTCCACGCCAACCTGGGACTCGCCACGGGCGGCTATGTCGGAGTCGACATCTTCTTCGTGATCAGCGGCTATCTGATCTCGTCGATCATTCTGCGCGAGATCGATCAGAAGCGCTTCACCTTCCTCGGCTTCTACGAGCGCCGCATCCGGCGCATCTTCCCGGCCTTGTTCGTCGTGCTGGCGGCGACCTCGGCGGCCTCGTGGTTCATCCTGCCGCCCGAGCAGATGCAGACCTTCGCCCAGAGCGTGGTCGCCACCACCACCTTCGCGGCCAACATCTTCTTCTGGCTGAAGAGCGGCTATTTCGGCGGCGACGCCGAGCTGTTTCCCCTGATCCACATGTGGAGCCTGGCGGTCGAGGAGCAGTACTACATCGTCTTCCCGTTCCTCGTGATGATCGCCGCGGGCGCCCGCAAGCGCTGGCTGCCCTGGGTCATGGGGATTGCGTTCGCGGCATCCTTCGCGGCTTGCGTCGTCGTCACCCGGGACCAGCCGCTGGCGGCCTTTTTCCTTGCGCCGATGCGGGCCTGGGAGCTGTTCGCGGGGGTGTTCGTCGCCATCTACCAGCGGCCTTGGCTCGCCGCCCTCGGCCGGGTGCGCGGGGCCCGGCAAGCCGTCGAGACAGCCGGCCTGGCCGCGGTCGTCGCTCCCATCTTCCTCTTCGACAGCACCACTGCCTTCCCCGGCTGGATCGCCGCCATTCCCGTGTTCGGGACCGCCGCCCTGATCCTGACGAGCACCGGCGGCTCGATCATCGGCCGGGTGCTGGCCAGCGGGCCCATGGTCGGCGTCGGCTTGATCTCCTACAGCGCCTACCTGTGGCACCAGCCGCTTTACGCCCTTTCGCGGATGCAGGGCCTCCCCGAGCGCGGCCCCTGGGTCTACGCCGTGCTGATCGCGGCGACCTTCCTCCTCGCCTGGCTGTCCTGGCGCTTCGTCGAACAGCCGTTCCGGGATCGCCGCCGGTTCCGTCGTCTGACCATCTATGCCGTCTTCGTTGTCCTGTCAGGCGCGCTACTCCTATGGGGGCTGGCCGGCCATGTCGCGAAGGGCTTTCCCGACCGGTTCGACCGGGAGACGCAGGCGCTCGACGCCACGGCGGCGTTCAGCCCCAAACGCGTCGAATGCCATGCCGACGCCCTGAACCCCAAACCGCCGGAGTCCGCCTGCCGCTACTTCTTCGAGGAGGCGCACTGGGCCGTGCTCGGCGACAGCCACGGCGTCGAAGCCGCCCTCGCCCTCGCCGAGGAGCTGAGGCCCGCCGGCGAAGGGGTCGTCCACCTGACCTATTCCGCCTGCCAGGCCGCGCTGACGTTCGAATCGACCAATCCGGGCTGCAGCGAATGGATGCGGCAATCGGTGGCCTGGCTGGAGCGGTCGCCGGAGATCACCGATGTCCTGCTGGTGTTTCGACACAGCTATCATCTGTACGGCGACCAGACCCGTAGCTTCCCGCACGTCCCGGACCAGAAGCCGGTGTTCCTGCGCGGGGTTGGCGCCGAAGACGCGCGGCGGATCTACATCGACAGCTTCAGCGAAACGGTCCGGCGACTGACCGCCGCGGGCAAGCGGGTGCATATCGTGCTGCCGTTCCCCGAATTGCCGACCCACGTCGAGCGGTACATCTTCGCTGGCGACCGCGGCGACCCCGATCGCGTCACGGGCGCCGACATGGAATTCTACCGGGCCCGCAACGCCCGCATCCTGTCGGTTCTCGAGCGCCTCGGCCGCCAGCCCGGCGTCAATCTGGTGGAGACCGCGCCGGCCTTCTGCGACGCGGCTCGCTGCCGGTCGATCATCGACGGCCAGTCGATGTACTACGACGACAGTCACCCCAGCCTTGGGGGCGCCCGGCGATGGATCAGGATGGCGCGGGCGAGCGGCGACCTGCCGATATCGGGGCCGGTCCCGGCCGCGGATGCGGCGGTCAGCGCAGGCGTGAAGGTCGACTGAGGCCGATCAGCCTCTCGGCTCCATCGGCTTGGCGGGATTGCCGATCACCGTAGCGCCCGGAGGCACATCCTTCGTCACCACCGCGCCCATGCCGATGACGGCGCCCTTGCCGATCCGCAGCGGTTTCCCCGCCGTTCCCTGCCGCAGGATCGCGCCCGTGCCGACATAGACGTCGTCCTCGATATGAACGTTGCCGTTGCAGCAGACCTTGGGCGCGAAGGTCACGAAGTCGCCGATGACGCAGTCATGGGCGACGTATGAATAGATGTTGCACTGAAAATGCCGCCCGATGGTCGCCGAGGCGGTGACCACGGTGAAGTCGCAGAACACTGCGCCCTCGCCCACGACGACGTCCGGGCCGCGGCGATGGGTCGGGGCGGACAGCTCCGCGGCGGTCACGCGATCGGCGATGCTGCGGCGCACGGCCGGGTCCCCCACGGCGATGACCGCCGGGCAATCCAGTTGATCCGCTCCGACCACCGGAAGGCCGCACACGGTCTGGCCGACCTGGTCGGCGTCGTCCGAAACGAACACCACCTGCCCTGACGGCCCGACGGCCTCCCGTGCGGCCTGAACCAGTTCGCGGCCGAAGCCGCCGGAGCCGTAGATCGCCAGTTTCATGAAACGACCCTGCCACATCGGGGCACCTCCGTCAGCAATCATGCTTTGGCCGCCGCGCCGCGCAGGCTAGGTTGTCCGCCCACCCCGAATGGAGCGCCCTATGAGCCGTCCGGCAGGCCCTATCCTTGTGACCGGCGCGACCGGCTTCCTCGGTCGGGCGGTGGTCGGGCGGCTGTCGGCCGACGGCTATGTGGTGCGCGCGGCCGTCCGGACGGACATGGGCGGCTGGCCGCCGGGCGTCGACACGGTCTTGGTCGGGGATCTGTCGGGCGCCACTGACTGGTCCGCGGCCCTGGCCGGCGTGGACTGCGTGGTGCACTGCGCGGCGCGGGCCCATGTGCTGAACGAAACCGCCGACGATCCGATGGCCGAGTTTCGCCGGATTAACGCCGACGGCGCCGTCGCCCTTGGACGACAGGCCGCCGAGGCGGGCGTCCGACGCCTGATCTTCATATCCAGCATCGGCGTCAACGGCGCCGAGACCCACGGGCAACCGTTCACCCGGTCGGACGCGCCCGCCCCGCACTCGCCGTATGCGGTCTCGAAACTCGAAGCGGAGCAAGGCCTGGCCGTCGTCGCCGCAGAGACCGGTCTGGACGTGGTCACGATCCGTCCGCCGCTGGTGACCGGCCCCGACCCGAAGGGCAATCTCGCCACCCTGCGCCGGGCCATCCGGCGGGGCCTGCCCCTGCCGTTCGGCCTCGTCACCCACAATCGCCGCGACCTGGTCTCGCTGGATGTGTTGTGCGACCTCATCGCCACCTGCATCAGGCATCCGGCCGCGGCCGGACGAACCTTCCTGGTCAGCGACGGAACCCCCGTCTCGACCCGGCGCCTGCTGGAGGATATCGGCGCCATGGACGGCCGCAAACCGCGCCTGCTGCCGGTTCCCCCCATCCTCTTGTCGATCCTGCTCGGCCTGCTCGGCAAGACGTCCCTGCGCTCCCAGCTTCTGGGCGATCTCCAGGTCGACATCGCCTCTACCTGCGACACGCTCGGATGGACGCCTCGAGCGGGGGCGGCGTCCTTCCGCCGGGCGGTCGAATAGGTTAGGTCATCGGTCGCCGGGCGGCCCCCGCCGTCCCGCTCCGGAGGTCCATGTTGAGCGTCTTCATCATCGCCGAAGCGGGCGTGAACCATAACGGCGACCCGGATCGGGCCCTCGCCATGGTCGATGTGGCGCGGCAGGCCGGCGCGGACGCGATCAAGTTCCAGACCTTCTCGACCGACAAGGTCATCGGTCCCACCGCCGAGAAGGCCGAGTACCAGAAGCGCGAGACCGGCGAAGGCAGTCAGCGCGACATGGTGCGCCCTCTCGAAATGTCGGAAGACCTGCACCGACGGCTGGGCGACCGCTGCCGAGACCAGGGCGTGGAATTCATGTCGACGCCCTTCGACGAGGAGGCCGCCGACTTCCTGCTCGACCTCGGCATGAAGCGGATCAAGGTCCCCTCCGGCGAGATCGTGAACCACCCCTTCCTGCGCTTTCTCGCCTCGAAGGACCGTCCGCTGATCGTCTCGACCGGCATGGCCGATCTACAGGAGAGCGAGGAGGCCGTGGCGGTCATCGCCGCGACCCGGGCGGATTGCGGCTTCACCGGCCCGATAGAGGAGATGGTGACGGTCCTGCATTGCACGTCCAACTATCCCGCCGCCTGTTCCGACGTGAATCTGCGCGCCATGCGGACCATCGCCGAGGCCACCAGCCTGCCGGTAGGCTATTCGGATCACACGCTGGGCGTCGCGGTCTCGACCGCCGCCGTCGGGCTCGGCGCCGTGGTCATCGAGAAGCATTTCACCCTCGACAGCACCCTTCCCGGCCCGGATCATCGCGCCTCCCTCGAGCCCGACGAGCTGGCCCGGCTGGTCCGTCAGATTCGCGACGTCGAGGCCGCGCTCGGATCGCCGGTCAAGGCGCCGACCGAGTCCGAAATTCCTGTCCGCGCCGTGGTCCGCCGCTCGGTCACGGCTCGTCGCGGCCTGCCGGCGGGGCACACCCTGACACCGGAGGACCTGATCCTGCTGCGGCCCGCGACGGGCGTGCCGGCCAAGGCGCTGGACGACGTCATCGGCCGAACCCTGAAGACCCCGGTCGCCGAGGGGGTCCCGCTGCAGTGGGAGCATCTGGCCTGACGATGCGCCGCGTCTGCTACGTCAGCGGCACGCGGGCGGACTTCGGCCTCATGAGCCGGACGCTGGCGGCCATCGAGGCCCATCCCGACCTGTCGCTGTCGCTGATGGTCACCGGCATGCACCTGTCGACCGCCCACGGTCACACGGTCGACGAGATCGAGCGCGCCGGCCTGACCATCGCCGCTCGCGTTCCGGTCCCGACGGAACCCGCCACCGGCGCCACCATGGCGCGGAACATCGGGGCGATGACCGCCGCCTTCGTCGACGCGCTGGAGACCGAACGGCCCGATGTGGTCCTGCTGCTCGGTGACCGCGGCGAGATGCTGGCCGGGGCGCTGGCCGCCATCCACCTCAACATCCCCGTGGCCCACGCCTGCGGCGGCGAGCGGTCGGGGACCATCGACGAGCCGGTGCGCCACGCGATCTCCAAACTGTCCCACCTGCATTTCGCCGCCACCGAGGGCGCGCGTGAACGGCTGGTGAAGATGGGTGAGGCGCCGGAGTACATCCATGTGATCGGCGCGCCCGGCATCGACGGGCTCGACGACGATCCGCGGGCCGGTCGGGAGGTGGTCGCAGAGCGCCACGGGCTGGGCCCCGACCGCCCGATCGCCCTGTTCGTCTATCATCCGGTGCTGCAGGAGGCGGAGCGGGCCGAGGCCGACACGGGCGTGCTGATCGACGCCCTGCGGGACGCCGGCTGCCAGGTCATCGCCCTGATGCCCAATTCGGACGCGGGCAGCGACGGGGTGCGCCGCGCCCTGGACGCCGCGGCCACCCATCCGGACGTGCGGGTGCTGACCCACCTGCCGCGCGAGGCTTTTCTCGACGCCCTCGCCGCCGCGGACATCATGGTCGGCAATTCCAGTTCCGGGATCACCGAATCCGCCAGCTTCGGCACGCCGGTGCTCAACGTCGGTCGCCGCCAGAACCTGCGCGAACGGAACGCCAACCTGCTGGACGTCCCGGTGGAGGCCGGTCCGGTCCGGGACGGGATCGCGCGGCTGCTGGCCCACGGCCGCTTTCCGTCCGCCAACATCTACAGCGTGCCGGGCGGCACCGCGGCCGGCCGGATCGCCGCCCTGCTGGCGGACGCGCCGCTGGACGAGAGCCTGCTGATGAAGGTCAACCGGTACTGAGATGATCCACCTGATCGGCGCCGGAGGTCACTGCAAGGTCGTGCTGGATGCGCTGCTGCGCGGCGGCGCGGACCCCAGGGGCATTACGGTGCGGGATGCGCGGCCGGAGCGGGCGGGCGAGCTCGTCCTGGGAATCCCCGTTGCGTTTCCGGAGCTTGATGACGATCTGGCGGGTCACGCGTTCCACGTCGCGATCGGCGCCAACGAGACACGCGCCCGGCTGATGGAGACCGCGGCTCTGCGAGGCGGGACTCCGCTCCCTATCCGCCATCCATCGGCGCAGGTTTCGCCTTTCGCGGTGATCGGAGCCGGCGCCTTCGTCGGGGCGAATGCGGTGGTCGGCCCGGGAGCCGTGATCGGGCCGGGAGCGCTGATCAATCACGGCGCGGTCGTCGACCATGACGTCGCCGTCGGCGATCACGCCTTCATCGGGGCCGGCTCGGTCCTGGGCGGCGGCGCGGCGGTGGGCGCGGGGGCGTGGCTGGGACCCCGCTCGGTGGTCGTCAGCGGCGCGCGGGTCGGAGACGGCGCCATTCTGCCGCCCGGCGGCATCGCGGCTGACGGTCCGGACGCATTCTCCTTGCCTGGCGCGGGAAGCATGGCAGGAAGACGCCCATGACCGATATCCTTAAGCTCGGCGCCCGGCGCTCGGCCACCATCCGCGAGGCGATGGCCATCATCAACAGCACGGGGCTGCAGTTGCTCCTGTTGCTGGACGACGACGGACGGCTTCTGCGGACGGTGACCGACGGCGATCTCCGTCGCACGCTGCTGGCGGGCGCCGAGTTGAGCGACACCCTGGAGGCCCTTCCTCCGATCGAATCGGTCACGGCGCCGGACGCCATCACGCGCAAGGCGGCGCTGGAGCTGATGGACCGGCACGAGATCAACCACCTGCCGCTGACGGACGAGGCGGGCCGGGTGGTCCGGGTGCTTGAGCGGCGCGACATCGGCCCGCCCATCCTGCTGTCGACTCCGCACATGGGCGAGGCCGAGCTGCACTATGTGGAAGAGGCC
>JAAXIW010000341.1 GCA_012270135.1 Brevundimonas sp.
CCCACGGGCGGCAGCGTCGTCATCCAGGGCGGCCAGACCTATGTCCGCTACACGGCGCCGGCGACGGTCGGGACCTACACCTTCACCTATACGATCTCGGACGGGGCCGGCGGTACGGACACGGCGACGGTGACCGTGACCGTCTCCTCGGCCAACGCTCCGCCCGTCGCCGTTGACGACATCGCCAGCTCAACAGTGAGCCTGTCGCAGACCATATACGTGCTGTCCAACGACACCGACGCCAACGGCCACACCCTGACCGTGACCGGCGTGTCCAACGTCAGCGGCGGATCGGCCTCGGTCGCCACCGGCGGGGGGCATGTCATCTACACCGCGCCCGGGCTGCCCGGAACCTATACCTTCAACTACACCGTTAGCGACGGCCATGGTGGAACGGACACCGGCCTGGTGACGGTGGAGGTCGGCCTGGGCGAGGAATGCGTGCCGACCAGCGAGAACCAGTGCGAGGTCGGCCCCTGACGGCTAGCAGGTGAACGGGCCGGCGAGGCGCCGGTAGTCATGCACCACCCAGCCGTCGGCCCGACCGGTGAAGCGGGCCCGGACCCAGAGCGCCCGGTCTCCGGCCGCGGTCCGGATCGAGGTGCGGACATCGAGCTGATCTCCGGCCGATACGCCCTGGAGGCGTTCAGGCTCGACGACGTCGGCGCGCGGCGCCGGGGCCCGTCCATAGGTGAGCACCCGCCGCAGGCAATCCTCGCCGGCCGCGTCCAGCCGCCAAAGGGCCGACAGGGCTGCAAGGCCCGAAGCCGCCCGCGGATCGCCTTCCCCGTCCGGCTGGACCCCTGCGTCCGTCAGGGCGGCGTGGACGAGGCCGGGGGCGTCCGCCGCCGGATCGACCTTGGTGCTGACCAGCGAAACCCGGACGGCCGGTTCCCCTGCGTTCGGGGACGGCGCGAGCGGTACGGCCTCGCCGCCGGCGAGCCGACCGAGCACCTCGGCGGCGGCGCTCTCAAGGGCGATGCGGGTGCGGATCTCGTTCGTCTGGTCTGCGGCCGCGGAGAGATAGTTGTGAAGGCCGACGGCGAGAGCGCCGCCGATCACGGCCAGACCCGTCGCGAAGGCCATCGCCAGAAGCGAGACATAGCCCTCGCGGGCCGCCCGCCTAGCGGAGATCGGGCGCTTCAACCGGCAGACCCAGGGCGCGCAGGCGCGCGACCATGTCGGCGGAGACAGCGTCGATGTCCGACCGGGCGCGGATCACGGTCGGACGCAGGAACATGACCAGTTCTGTCTGCCGCTCGGTAGTGTCACGCGAACGGAACAGGGCGCCCAGGGCCGGGACCCGGCTCAGATATGGCACGCCGGTGTCGCCGAGGCTCCGGCTCGAGCGGAGCAGCCCGCCGAGCACCACGAGCTGTCCGTCGTCAACCTGAATGCGGGTGCTCAGGCGCCGTTGCTGAATGGTCGGGGAATCGATCTCCGAAGAGGTCGTCCCGGAGACCTCGCTGACCTCCTGTTCGATTTGGACGAACATCCGGCCACTCTCGGTCACGCGCGGCGTCACCGAGAGCACCACACCTGTGTCTCGATACTGCACGCTGTTGACGATGCGACTGTCGTCATTGAGCCCGACCGCCGTCTGGGTGATGATCGGCACCTGGTCGCCGACCTGCAGCTCGGCGCTCTCGTTGGAGAGCACCAGGATGCGCGGCGTGGAGATCAGCTGCACATCGGTGACGGTCGAGAGCGCATTCAGCACGGCGCGAACATCGAGGTTCAGATAGCGGACCGACAGGCCCGGGAAGCTGGCCGCCGCGTCGTCGTTGGAGCCCGACGAGAAGCCGCCGGTGAGATCGCCGTCGTCGAAGAACCACTGCACCCCGAAGCGCAGGCGATCGTTCAGCGTCACCTCCGCGATCGTCGCCTCTATCAGCACCTGC
Organism: Brevundimonas sp.; assembly: GCA_012270135.1. Taxonomy (GTDB): domain Bacteria; phylum Pseudomonadota; class Alphaproteobacteria; order Caulobacterales; family Caulobacteraceae; genus Brevundimonas. Next base: position 1,902 of record JAAXIW010000341.1, read on the forward strand.
GGCGGGGGCGCATCGAGCTCGCGCACGATGTCCAGAACATTGCGGTACTCGGCATCATCGGCCAGCAGGATCAGCGAGTTGGTGCGGGCGTCCGCCGTCAGCCGCAAACCGTTGGCCGTCCCGGCTGCCGAAGGGCCGGCAAGAGGCGACGATGCCTCTGCGGGGCCGGACGCTGGCGCGGCCGGGGCCTGTCCCCCCGCCGCCGTCCCGCCCGGGGCGGCGGCCGATCCCGTCCCCAGCAGGGACGACAGGGTGGTGACGAACTGATCGGCTTCGAGGTTGGACAGCGGAATGGAGCGCAGCCGGCGCGCGGCCGGCGGCGGGGCGCGGTCGAAACGCTCGATCCATTCCGCCGCCCGGTCGAGGCCGGCGGGCGAGCGGGCGATGACCAGAAGACCGTTCAGCCGGCCCAGTTCGATGAACTGGATCTGGCTGCCCATCGGACCGTCCGGACCGCCGAAGACCTGACGGATCTCCGCGGCGATGTCGGCCGGCGTCGCGTGTCGCACAGGAAAGAACTGCAGGCTCTTGCCCTGAAGCCAGTCGACGTCCAGCGAGCGCGCGGTCCGCACCAGGGCGTTCACCGTCGTCGGATCGCCGGAGATATACAGCTGCTCCCGGGCGGGATCGGCCCGCACCGTCGCGCCCTCCCCGGCCAACGGCTCCAGCAGCCGGGCGATCTCGGCCGCGCTGATGGCGCGCGCCTGATAGACGGCGGAGCCCGCCAGCACCGCGCCGCCGTCCCCGGCCATAACCGGCGGTCCGTTCAGCCGCGCCGCCTGCGCGGCCGGCACGATGGCGTAGCCGGAGCCCTCCGCGATCAGGGCCGCGTTGATGCTGCGCCGGGCCCGGTCGCAGCTCGCCCGCGCCTCGGCCTCGCTCCTCCGCCCGCTCAGGCTGAG
>JAAXIW010000072.1 GCA_012270135.1 Brevundimonas sp.
CCGACCGCGAGCGGAGCGGGAACTACCAGGCGGGATCGGGCCCCTTCCGCATGACTGTGGCGCTGTCGCAGCTGCCGGATTTCACAGCCCTGCCCGGGCCGGGGGATCATCTGACGGCCGGGATCATCATGGCGCCGTCGCTGGCCTATATGGACCGCGCCCATGCCGAGGCGCGGCTGACCGGCTGGTCGTCGAAGCCGATCGTCGAGATGCTGATCCCCTCGACCCTGGACGACAGTCTCGCGCCGGCCGGACAGCATGTCGCCAGCCTGTTCTGCCAGCATGTCGATCCGACGCTGGGCGACGATCATCGCGACACGGTCGCGGACCTGATGATCGAGACGGTCGACGCCCATGCGCCGGGCTTCAAGGCGTCGGTGGTCGGGCGGCTGGCGCTGGGTCCCCGCGATCTGGAGCGGCGGTTCGGCCTGGTCGGCGGCGACATCTTCCACGGGCGATTGACGCTGGACCAGCTGTTCAGCGCCCGGCCGGTGCTGGGCCACGCCGATCACCGGATGCCGGTTCCGGGGCTCTATCTGTGCGGATCGGGCGCGCACCCCGGCGGCGGCGTCACCGGTGCGCCCGGTCACAATGCGGCGCGGGCGGTGGTGAAGGATCTGGGGACGTAGGCAGTAGGCAGTAGGGAATAGGCAGTAGGCGGGAGGGGAGGTTTGTGCGCTGACGCGACGGCGGCGAGGTCGCGCTACTGCCTACTGCCTATTCCCTACTGCCTCCCCTTCAGACGTCCGCCAGACCCATGGCCGTCATCAGCGCGTTCCGGACGGCGGCTTCGGTGAAGGGCTTCTGCAGGGTCGGCTGGCCGCGCCATTCGTCGGGCAGGCCGCCTTCGCCGTAGCCGGTCGAGAAGACGAAGGGCACGCCGCGCGCCTTCAACGCACCGGCGATCGGGAAGACCTGTTTGCCGGCCACGTTGACGTCCAGCAGGGCGGCGTCGATGGGCTGGTCACCGCCGGCCAGCTGGAGACCCTCGTCGACGGTGGCCGCCGGGCCGACGGGAACGCAGCCCATGTCCTCGAGGATGGTCTCCAGCAGCATGGCGACGAGAGACTCGTCCTCGACCACCAGCACGCGACGGCCTGCGAACGCCTGGCTCATGTGCCCTGCTCCCTGTCCAGAGGTATTGAGAATGTGGCGATCAGACCGTCGCCTGCGAATTCGAGTTCGATCTCTCCGGCCAGATCGTGACGGACATTCCGCTCGATCAGGCGGCTGCCGAAGCCGCGGCGGTCCGGGGCGACGACCGGCGGCCCGCCGGTCTCGCGCCAGACCAGGTCGTGCCGGGGGCGGATCTGGTCGGCGACCGACCAGTCGACGAGAACCCGGCCGTCGGGGGCGGACAGGGCGCCGTATTTGGCGGCGTTGGTCGCCAGTTCGTGAAAGATCATGCCCAGCGACAGGGCCGCCGCCGGCGGCAGGGCCACACGGGGTCCGTTGGCCGAGACCCGGCTCGCGCCGTGGGCATCGGTCTCGTGCTGCAGGATGTCGCCGAGATCCGCGCCCTCCCAGTGGCTGCGGGTCAGCAGGTCGTGGGTGTGCGAGAGCGCCAGCAGCCGGGCCTGGAAGCCCTCGGCGAAGGTGCGCGGGTCGCTGTGCGAGCGGGCCGTCTGCATCGCGATCGACTGGACCGTGGCCAGGGTGTTCTTCACCCGGTGGTTCAGTTCGTCGATCATCAATTTCTGCCGCTCGGTGGAGAGAACCGTGTCCGAGACGTCATGCCCCTGGACGAAGATACCGACGACGGAGCCCCCGGCGTCGCGGATCGGCTGGTAGATGAAATCCAGATAGACCGTCTCGAGCGGCGCCCTGGGGGTGCGCTGGAGCTGAACAGCGCCGGCCCGTCCCTCGTAGGGTTCGCCGGTGGCGTAGACGGTGTCGAGAAACTCGTAATAGCCCTGCCCCGCCAGTTCGGGCAGGGCCTCGCGGATCGGCTTGCCGCTCAGGTCGCGGTGGCCGATCAACTGGCCATAGGCGGCATTGTACATCTGGAAGACATGGTCCGGACCGACCAGAACAGCCACGAAGCCAGGGGCCTGCATGAACATCTCGAGCAGGCGGTTGCGCTCGCTCTCGAGGCGGAGATTGGCCTGCTGCACCTCTTCCGCGCGACCGAGCACGGCGCCGCCGAGGATGGTGTCGAGGGCCTCGGTGGCGCCCTTGGCGGCGCTTCGCTCACGCAACCTCTGCAGTTCGGTGATGTCGGTGGTATGCTGCAGCAGGAAGACGACCTCTCCATCGCCGTCCAGAATCGGCGTGTGGGTGGCGCTCCAGTAGCGATCCTCGAAGACTTCGCGGCCGTCCTTGTCGCGGCGGGGAATGGAGAATCGGACGAGAGCGAGGTGGTCGCGACGGCGTTCGTCGCGAGCACGCTCAAGCGAAGCGCGAACCTGACGGACATTCTCCGGGGCGTCGTCGCCGGGGCCTGAATCGAAGGCGGCGAACAGGGGGCGTCCGATGATCGCGTCACGGCTGCTGTTGGTGACGTCGAGATAGGCCTGATTGGTCCCGGCGATCCGCAGGTCGGGCGTGAGCAGGACGTACGGATTGGGCGAGGCGTCAAACGCCGTCGCCAGATCGACCCCCAGGTCGCCCGATTTCGCCAGTTCCTTCAATGCGCCCCTCGCCTCACACCTACCGCAACGCTTTGAACCGGCACCGGTTCCGGCGGCGAGGCCGGCGTCACGCTTCGCTATTTGAGCCATTGGAGGCTGCGGGGCTAGTGTGCCGACATGATTGTGACCTCACTCGTGGCGGCGGCGGTTCTGATGATCTCACCGGCTGGTCTCCCGGACCCCAGACCCCAGGCGACCGTCACCCAGGGTGTGCTGGTCGGGCGCGAGGCGGAGGGGGTGCGTAGTTTCAAGGGCGTGCCCTATGCGCGGCCGCCGGTCGGCGCGTTGCGTTGGCGGACGCCGCACCCGGCCGAGCCGTGGAGCGGCGAGCGGGACGCGGGGCAGGTCGGACCGATCTGCATCCAGCCGCCGGCGAATGGGGACAACGGGGTCGGGCCCCTGCCGATGAGCGAGAACTGTCTGACCCTGAACGTCTGGGCGCCCGCGAACCGGGAAGGGCCGCTTCCGGTCATGGTCTGGATCCATGGTGGCGGGCTGAACAACGGCTCGGGAACCGCGGCGCTGTACGACGGGACGAACCTGGCGAAGCGCGGCGTGGTGGTCGTGACCGTCAACTACCGGCTGGGGCGGCTGGGATTCTTCGATCACCCGGCTCTGGCGGCGGCGCGGTCGCCGGGCGAACCGGCGGCGAACTATGGGCTGATGGACGTCATCCTTGCGCTGCGCTGGGTGCGCGAGAACGCCGCGGCGTTCGGCGGCGACGCGGAGAATGTCACGATCTTCGGAGAGTCGGCGGGCGGGGCCCTGGTGACGCGGTTGATGATCTCGCCGGAGGCGCGGGGGCTGTTCCATCGCGCGGCGGTTCAGTCGGGACTCGGTCGCGACGAGGGCACCCCGCTGGTCGAGCCCCGCCGTGACGGCGGACCGTCGATGCAGGCGAGGGGAGCGGCCTTCGGGGTGGCCCACGGCGCCGCGACGACGGCCGAGGCGCTCAGAGCCATCCCGGCGGAAGCCTTCCTCAGGCCGGCGCCAAGCTTCTACGGCGGCGACCTGCTGGTGCGCGACGACGCCCTCGTCAGGGAGGACGTGGCGGTCGCTTTCGCCGCGGGGCGGGAGGCCCCGGTCCCCCTGATCATCGGCACGAACAGCGCCGAGTTCTGGTGGATGAAGCCGTCCGACCTGAGCCCCTATGGTGCGCTCGACGACGCCATGACGGATGCGGAGAGGACGGCGTTTCTGGCGGCCTATGGCGGGCAGGACGGATACGACGCCCATGTGCTGAGCGACCTGGTGTTCAACGAGCCGGCGCGGCATCTGGCGCGGCTGCATGCGAGGAACGGTCATCCCACGTATCTCTACCGCTTCGACGTCGTTTCGGCGGCCATGCCGGAGCCGCACGAAGGGGCGACGCATGCGTCGGAGCGGCAGTATGTGTTCGACAACCTGTCCGCCTCGCCGTGGCCGACGGCCGGGATGGAGCAGCGCCAGGCGGACGCCATGGCCGGGTACTGGACGACCTTTGCGGCGATGGGCGACCCGAACGGCGGCATGCGGCAGGCCTGGCCGGAGTTCGGGGCCGAACCCGACCGGCTGCTGGAGTTCACCAATGACGGGCCGGCAGCCAAGCCGATCCCGTTCGCGGATCGGCTGGACCTGATCGAGGCCTATTACGAACGGGTGCGGTGAGTCCTCAGAGCACGCCGCCGTTCGATTTGATCACCTCGGCGTAGAGCAGGCCGGAGTCCTTGATGGTCCGCTCCTGGGTCTGGAAATTGACGTGGGTGATGCCGAACCGCTTCGAATAGCCCAGCGACCATTCGAGATTGTCGAGCAGTGACCAGGCCATGTAGCCGCGGAGGTCGACGCCCTTGCCGATGGCGTCGTGAGCCGCCTTGAGGTGGTTCTTCAGATACTCCACCCGCATCGGATCGTGGACGCGGCCCTCGATGGCGTGGGGCGGATCGTACCAGGCCGAGCCGTTTTCGGTGATCATCAGCGGCAGGCCGCCCGTCTGTTCGTGCAGCCAGACCAAGGTGTCGGTCAGGGCCGGTGGGTAGACCTCCCAGCCGGTCTCGGTGTGGGCGTGCTGGACCTGTTTGACCGGGCGGGCGCGAACGGGCCAGGCGTCCGGGGCGTTCTCGGGCACCGATCGGGTGTACCAGTTCAGGCCCATCCAGTCGGTCGGCTGGGCGATCAGGTCGAAGTCTTCCTGCGGGAATTCGCGGTACGCCTCGCCGTAGACGTCCTTCAGTTCCTCGGGGTAGCCGCGACCCATCAGCGGGTCGAGGAACCAGCGGTTCATCTGGGCCTCGGCGCGGCGGCGGGCGGCCTCGTCCTCGGGCCGGTCGGACGCCGGATATTTGGGCTCGATGTTGAGGACGATGCCGATCTGGCCCTCACCGACCTGACGGAACCGCTTCACCGCCGCCCCGTGGGCCCGCAACACATTGTGACCGGCGATCATGGCCTCGAATGCCGAGCGGTGCCCGGGGGCGAGCGCCCCGTGCAGATAGCCGCCGTCGACGATGACCCACGGCTCGTTGATGGTGCCCCAGGTCTTCACCCGGCCCTTGAACTTCTCGAACAGGACCTGGCCGTAGTCGGCGAACCAGTCCGCGATGTCGGGATTGAGCCAGCCGCCGCGGTCGTCGAGGGCGGCGGGCAGATCCCAGTGATAGAGGGTGCAGAGCGGCTCGATCCCGGCCTCGAGCAAGCCGTCGACGAGCCGGTCGTAGAAGGCCAGGCCCTCGTCGTTGATCGCGCCCCGACCCTCGGGCATGACCCGGCTCCAGCTGACCGAGAATCGGTAGGCCTGGAGGTTCAGCCGCTTCATCAGCTGGATGTCGTCGCGCCAGCGATTGTAGTGGTCGCAGGCGACGTCGCCGGTGTCGCCGTCGCGCATGTTGCCCGGCGTGTGGCTGAAACGATCCCAGATCGAAGCCCCCGCGCCGTCGGCCATGGACGAGCCTTCGATCTGATAGGCAGCGGTCGCCGCGCCCCACAGGAAACCTTCTGGAAACAGATAGTTGCCGGTGTGTTTGGGGGTCATGTGTGAGGCTCGTGAGACGCGAAGGGATCAACTGAATCGGGCAGGGCCGCAGGGGGCGGTTACCCGTGTAGCACCGTGGGCACAACCGGCCTGTGACCAAACTAGGGCACTTGCGGGCGACATTGCCAGTGTGTCATGTAATCGGTTACACGGATTTGTCGAACGGACCCGCGAAAAGTGGGCCGGGATCGCGAGCCGGTCAGGGAGAGAGACTTTGGCGTCTGGTGCGACTGTAGAAATCTGCGCGGTTGGCGAGGCATGAAGGCCGCGACCATCCGTGACGTGGCCGAGCGGGCGGACGTCTCCGTCGCCTCGGTTTCCCGTGTCCTGACGGGGGCGGGTCCGGTCACCGAGACGACCCGCAAGAAGGTCATGGAGGCGGTCGAGGCGCTGCAGTACGTGCCCCACTCTGGCGCGCGCAGCCTGTCAACCAGCAAGACGCAAACCATCGGCGTCATCCTGCCGGACCTGTACGGCGAGTTCTTCTCCGAACTGATCCGCGGCATGGACGTGGGGGCCCGTGGCCTCGGCTATCACCTGATCGTTTCGAGCTCGCACGACGATGCGGAGGAGGCCTCGGCGGCGATCCGTTCGATGCGCGGCCGTGTCGACGGTCTGATCGTGCTGTCGCCCCATCTGGACGCCGCCAATCTGGCGACCAGCCTGGCCGGGCGGCTGCCGATCCTGCTGATGAACGGCGGCGCCGGCGCCGACCGCCCCTCGATCGTGGTCGACAACCACGGCGGCGCGGTGCAGGCGGTCGAGCACCTGATCGCCACCGGCCGACGCCGCATCGCGCACATCTCCGGCCCGACCGGAAACCTCGAGGCCGAGTCGCGGCTGGCCGGCTATCTGGAGGCCATGGCGCGGGCGAACCTGCCGACCACCGTGGTCGAAGGCGCCTTCACCCAGGCCTCGGGCCATCAGGCCGCGGCCGATCTGGCGGCGCGGCCCCGGCGGCCGGACGCGATCTTCGCCGGCAATGACATGATGGCGGTCGGGGCGATGCTCGCCCTGCAGGAAGCCGGTCTCGCCGTTCCGGAGGACGTGGCCCTGGTGGGCTTCGACGATGTGCCGATCGCCGAACTGGTTCGTCCGGGCCTGACCACGCTGAGAATCCGGATCGCCGAAACCGGACGGAGCGCCCTCGAACGGCTCGTCCGCCTCATCGACGCAGCGGGCGCCGCCGTCGCCGACACCGCCTGCGAGGTCGTCCGTCCAGAACTGGTCGTGCGCCCATCAACTGACCCGGCGACACAGGCCCGAACCGCATCCGGCGATCGCCCTCGCGAAGCCGCCGACTCATCATTTCTCAAGGGGGAGAACCCGCAATGACCCGCAAGTCCAAGCAGTATCTGGGAGCCGCATCGGCGCTCGCCGTCGCCATTTCGCTGGCCGCGGCCGGCGGCGCGGCGGCCCAGGTCGCCACCTCGACCATTCGCGGCTCGGTGACCGATGGAGGTCAGGTCGAGGCCGGAGCGGCGATCGTCGCCCGGGATGTGGCGTCCGGCTTCACCAACCGGACCACGGCGAACGCCGAGGGCGGCTATGTCCTGTCGGGCCTGCGTCCCGGCACCTATGAGATCACCGTCACGACGCCCGACGGCGAATCCACCTCCGAGGTGGTCACCATCGGCATCGGCCAGGTCGGCGAGGTCGATCTGAACGTCGGCGGCGCGGTCGCGGACGGAACCGCCATCGAGGTCGGCGAAGTGGTCGTGACCGGCCGCCGGCTGGTCGAGGTCCGCACCCCGGAAATCGCCACCAATGTGACCACGCAGCAGATCAACACCCTGCCGCAGATCAACCGCAACTTCCTGAACTTCGCCGCCCTGGCTCCCGGACTGCGGGTCTCGCAGAACGAGCAGGAACAGACCATCACCGCCGGTGGTCAGCGCGCGGAATCGGTCAATGCCTTCATCGACGGCGCCAGCCTGAAGTCGAACATCATCGACGGCGGCATCGCCGGTCAGGACGACAGCCGGGGCAATCCGTTCCCGCAGGCCGGCATCCAGGAATTCCGGGTCGTCAGCCAGAACTTCAAGGCGGAGTACGAACAGGCTTCCTCGGCCATCATCACGGCCGTCACCCGCTCGGGCACCAACGAGTTCGAGGGCGAGGTCTTCGGAACCTACCGCGACCAGAGCTTCATCACCCAGGACGTGTTCGCCGAGCGGCGAGGCGATCCGAAGCCGGATCTGGAGGTGCAGCAGTACGGCTTCGCCCTCGGCGGCCCGATCATCCGCGACACCCTGCACTTCTTCGGCACCTACGAGCGCAAGGAGGAGGGCCGCGCCGCGGTGGTCAACCTGGGTCGCCAGGAGCCCCGTTTCACCAACCAGTTCGGCCAGTATATCGGCACCTTCGCCGTGCCGTTCGAGGAAGACCTGTATTTCGGCAAGCTGAGCTGGCAGCCGGCGGACGACCATCTGGTCGACCTGAGCATCACCTGGCGGGACGAGTTCGACACCCGCAACATCGGCGGCGCCAACTCGGCCGAGCGCGCGACCGAGTTGAACCAGACCACCCTGACGATCAACGGCCGCCACCAGTGGCAGACCGATATGTTCACCAATGAGTTGGTCGTCACCCAGCGGGAGTACAACTACAATCCGCAGCCGATCAACTTCTCGAGCTTCGGGGAAACCTATCGGCTCCACGAGACCGACACCAATCCAGGACTGCCCGGCTTCCAGCCGAACTACTTTGGCGGCGTCAATATCATCAATCTTGGCGGGGCGGACAGCCGTCAGGACATCGTTGACGAGGTTCTGACCATCCGGGACGACCTGACGTTCAACGAAATCGAGTGGAACGGCTTCCACACGATCCAGGTGGGCGCCAAATTCTCGCGTCAGAACTACCAGGTGACCAAGGAGTTCGGGCGCAATCCGCTGTTCTATTACGACGTCGACGGACGTCCGGAGCTGTCGGGCAGCACTACGGTTCCGTATCGCGTCGAGCTGGGCAACGCCTTCCCGTCGGTCGACCTGACCAACAACGTCATCGGCCTGTACATCCAGGACGACTGGCAGATCACCGACAAGCTGGAGCTGAACCTCGGCATCCGCTGGGACTACGAGGACAACGCCAACAACAACGACTACGTGACGCCGCAGTCGGTCATCGACGGCCTGGACCAGTGGATCGCCTCGACCAACGGCGGCAAGCCGGCAGGCTATGCGCCCAGCTGGTTCGATCGGGACGATTATATCGCCACCGGCGACAACCGCGATCCCTTCGCCGGCGCCTTCCAGCCGCGTCTGGGCTTCTCGTATGACGTCTTCGGCGACCGCTCGACGGTCATCTTCGGCGGGGCCGGACGCTATTACGACCGGGTCCAGTTCAACTTCTCGTTCGACGAGATCGTCAAGCCGTTCGACTTCCGCCAGAACGTCTTCTTCTCGACCACCGGCGGCCCGCCCGGCGTGGCCACGGGCAACGCCGGCGACCCGATCCTGTGGCAGGAATCGTATCGCACGGTGGCCGGTCTCGACGCCCTGCTCGACACCATCCCCGCCCGCGGCGAGGCCTTCCTTCTGGCCAACGACTTCGAGCCGCCGCGGACCGACCAGTTCAACATCGGCGTCCGCCAGCGCCTGGGCGACTGGCAGACCGAGGTGACCCTGGCCTACGGCAAGACCGAAAACGAGTTCACCTGGCAGTATCTGAACCGCTGCCGCGAACCCACGCGCCCCAACGACGGCAACGGCTACGGCGACAACGGCGGCTTCTGCTCGCCGGACGGGACCAATCCCTACCGGTCCTACCTGGTGTCGGACCACAACAAGGAACGCGAGTTCACCGCCCTCTACCTGAAGGCCGACAAGCCTTACACCCGCGAGTCCGGCTGGGGCTTCAACCTGGCCTACACCTGGTCGGAGTCGCTGCAGAACGGCGGCAACGACAACTTCTGCTTCGACTGTTTCTCGGTCGAGACGTCGCCGATGCGCTCTTCGGCGAACGACGAAACGCACCGGATCGTCGCCAACGGCATCCTTGACCTGCCGTGGGACTTCCAGCTGTCGGGCATCCTGACCCTCGGCTCCGGCTCGCCGTTCAACGTCTTTGACGGGACGGGTTCGCAGTTCTACTTCCGGCCCTACGCCGGGCGTCCGGAGAAGTACGGCTTCATCATTCCGAACGCCTTCGCCTACCGGAACCTCGACCTCCGCGTGACGAAGAATTTCGAAGTCTTCGGTGGTCAGGAACTGTCGCTGTTCGTCGACGCGATCAACGTCTTCAACTTCGACAACTATTCCGGCTTCGACGGCGGGACGGGTTCGGCGACGAATCCGAATCCCAACTTCGGAAACCCGAGCTCGGTGCTGTTCCCGACCCGGACCTTCCAGGTCGGCATGCGCTACAGCTTCTGATCTCCTGAACTGCCGGCCGCCCTTCGCTCCACAGCGAGGGGCGGCCTATTTTTTTGACTAGTCGGACCGTGAGGATGAAAGTGGCCGCCATGGATCGTCGTCGTTTTCTGATGGGTTCCACCGTCGCCGGGGTCGGCGCCCTCGGACTGGCCGGCTGCGCCGGCGTGCCCGGAGCTCCGTGGACCGGCGGCCGGGCGCTCGACGCCGAGGTCGAGGAACTGCAGGAGCGGACCTTCCGCTGGTTCGTCGATGTCACCAACCGGTCCAACGGCCTGACGCCCGACCGCTGGCCGACGAAGACCTTCGCCTCCATCGCCGCTGTCGGCTTCGCCCTGACCTGCTGGCCGATCGGGGTCGAGCGCGGGTGGATGACCCGCGAAGAGGCGCGCGAGCGGACCCTGATCACCGCCCGCTTCTTCCACGACGCGCCCCAGGGGCCTGGGGCGACGGGCGTGACCGGCCACAAGGGCTTCTTCTACCACTTCCTCGACATGGAAACCGGCCATCGCTACCGCGACACCGAGCTGTCGACGGTCGATACGACGCTGCTGCTGGGCGGGATGCTCTATGCGGCGCAGTGGTTCGACGGGGATCACCCCGACGAGGCCGAAATCCGCCGGCTGGTGCAAGCCATCTATGAGCGGGTGGAATGGGACTGGGCCGTGGTCCGGCCCAACCGCATCTCGATGGGCTGGCGTCCGGAGCGGGGCTTCATCGCCGCCGACTGGAACAAGTACAATGAGGGGATGCTGGTCCTGCTGCTGGCCATCGGCAGCCCGACCCATCCGGTCCCGGCCGCCGTCTGGGACGAATGGTGCAGTGTCTACGACCAGAGCTGGACCGACGAATGGGGCCCTGCGCACCTGCATTTCGCGCCACTGTTCGGGCATCAGTACAGCCACATGTACGTGGACTTCCGCGGCATCCACGACCCGTTCATGCGCTCGAAGCAGGCGGAAATCCCGGGCTTCGACTATTTCCGGAACAGCGTGCGGGCGGTGCAGGCGCAGCGCAAATACGCCATCGACAATCCGATGGGCTGGACCGGCTACTCGTCAGACGTCTGGGGCCTGACGGCCTGCGACGGGCCGGGCGACATCAAACAGGTCATCGACGGGCGGGAGCGGCAGTTCTTCAGTTATTCGGCGCGCGGACCCGGCGACCGGGACGACGGGACGATCGCGCCGACGGCGGCGCTCGGCTCCATGCCGTTCGCGCCGGCCGAGGTGACCGCCTGCATGAAGGCGATGAAGGCGCGCTACGGCGCGGCCCTCTACACGGAATACGGCTTCCTCGACTCGTTCAACCCGACCCTGACGCAGACCGGTCAGACGCTGCGTCACGGCCGCATCGTGCCGGGGATCGGCTGGGTCGACGGCGACTATCTGGGCATCGACCAGGGGCCGATCGTCATCCAGATCGAGAACCACCGTTCCGACGCCGTCTGGAAACATATGCGGCGCGAACCGAATATCATCCGCGGCCTGAGGGCGGCCGGGTTCACGGGCGGCTGGCTGGCTGACGCATGAGCCTGATCCGGCCGGATCGACGGGCGGCGCTGGGCCTGCTGGCCGGGGCGGCGGCGACGGGTCTGGCCGGATGCGGGCGGCGCGACGACGGGACCACCCGCCTGACCTTCTGGGCCATGGGCAATGAGGCGACCAACGTTCCGGAGATACTGCCGGAGTTCGAGCGGCTGAATCCCGGTATCAAGGTCGATGTGCAGGCGCTGCCGTGGACGGCGGCGCACCAGAAACTGCTGACCGCCTATGCCGGGGACTCGCTGCCGGACCTCAGCCAGGTGGGCAATACCTGGGTGTCGGAGATGGCCGCAATCGGGGCGATCTCCGCCTTGCCGGCCTTCGCCTCCGAGCTGCTGACTGATCAGTTCGATGCGGTGCTGGAGACCAACCGCATCGACGGCCGCCTGGTCGGTGTTCCCTGGTACGTCGACACCCGGCTGATCTTCTACGGCTCCGACCTGCTGCAGCAGGCGGGGTACGGGTCCGTGCCGCCGACCTGGGCCGGCTGGAAACAGGCCATGCATGCCGTCAAGCGGGTCGTGGGGCCCGACAAATACGCCGTGCTCTTGCCGCTCAACGAGTTCGAGCAACTGCTGACCTTCGGCCTGCAGGGCGATCAGCCGCTGCTGAAGGACGATGGGACGAGGGGCAATTTCTCCAGCCCGTCGTTCGTGGCGGCGCTGGCCTTCTACAAGAGCCTGTTCGATGAAGGCCTGGCGCCGGTGGCGTCGGCGGCGCAGATCTCCAATGTCTGGACCGAGTTCGCGCGCGGCTGGTTCAGCTTCTACTTCTCGGGGCCGTGGACCATCGGGGATTTCCGGAACCGGCTGGGCCCGGAGACGCGCTGGATGACCTCGGGCGTGCCGGGCCCGAACGGCCCCGGAGCGTCGGCGCCCGGCGGCTCGTCCCTGGTGGTCTACAGTTCCTCGCCGCGCCAGGAGGCCGCGTGGAAGCTGGTGCGCTATCTGTCCGAACCGGCGGTGCAGGCGCGCTTCAACGTCGTCACCGGCGACCTGCCGGCGCGGCCGAGCGCATGGGAGGCCCCGGCGGTGGCCAGTGACCCCTATATCGCCGCCTTCAAGGGTCAGCTGGCGCGCGCCGAGGCGGTGCCCAAGGTGCCGGAGTGGGAGCGGATCGTCACCGAGATGCAGATCGTCGCCGAGCGGATGGTGCGGGGCGAATACACGCCCGAGACCGCCGGGGCCGAGATCGACCGCCGCGCCGACCGTCTGCTTGAGAAACGGCGCTGGATGATGGAGCGGGGCAGGGCATGACCGATGTCCGGCTGAACATGGCCAAGGTCGAGGCGGAGGCCGCCGTCCGTCCGCGCCGCAGGCCGGGCGGCGCCCGGGCCCGGGAGCGGGCCGCGTGGGGCTTCGTGGCGCCGGCCCTGATCGCCATCGGCGTGTTCTTCGCCATCCCGGTGTTCGCGGCCCTGCTGCTCAGCCTGACCGACTTCGACATCTACGCCCTGGCCGATCTGGACAATGTCCGCTTCATCGGGCTGCAGAATTACGAGCGGCTGTTCGCCAATCCGCTGTTCTGGGGGGCGATGAAGAACACTGGCCTGTTCGCCGCGCTGGGGGTGCCGCTGTCGATCGCGGCGTCGCTGGCGGCGGCGGTGATCCTCAATGCCCGGGTGGTGAAGTGGCGGCCGCTGTGGCGGGTGATCTTCTTCGCCCCCTTCGTGACCACCCTCGTGGCCACGGCGGTGCTGTGGAACTACCTGCTGCACACCCGCTATGGCGTCATCAACTGGGCCATATCGAGCGTCGGTCTGCCGCCGGTGGACTGGCTGGGCCAGCCGTCGACCTCGATCCCGGCCATCCTCATGTTCGTGGTGTGGAAGATCTTCGGCTACAACATGCTGATCTTCCTCGCGGTTCTCCAAACCGTGCCGGACGACCTCTACGAGGCCGCGCGGATCGACGGGGCCGGGGTGTGGAAGCGGTTCACCCACGTCACCCTGCCGGCCATCGCGCCCACGCTGCTGCTGGTCTCGATCATCTCGGTGGCCAGTTTCTTCCAGCTGTTCGCCGAGCCCTATGTGATGACCCAGGGCGGCCCAGCCCAGTCGACGGTGACCGTGCTCTACTTCATGTACGAAGAGGGCTTCAAATGGTGGAACCTCGGCTCCGCCAGCGCGGTGGCCTTCATCCTGTTCGTCTGCATCCTGGCGGTGACCCTGGTGCAGCTGGCCGTGGCGAAGCGGATGGGGGCCTACGAATGAGCGCCCGCCGGGTCCGTTCGATCGCCCTGAACGCGGCGGTGGCCTTGGTTGCGCTGCTGGTGCTGTTCCCGCTGCTGTGGATGCTGTCGGTCAGCTTCATGGCCACGGGCGAGGCGGCCGCCTTCCCGCCGCCCTTGCTGCCGTCGACATGGACGCTGGAGCACTACCGCGACCTGTTCGTGACCCAAGGCATGGGGCGGTATCTGTGGAACAGCTTCGCCCTGGCGACCATGGCGACCGGACTGGCGCTGCTGTTCACCGTCCCGGCCGGCTACGCTTTCGCCAAGCTGCGGTTCCGGGGACGCGAGCGGACCTTCCAGCTGCTGGTCGCGGCCCTGGTGGTGCCGGCCCAGATCGGCACCCTGCCGCTGTTCCTGATGCTCAAGGGGATGGGGCTGG
>JAAXIW010000202.1 GCA_012270135.1 Brevundimonas sp.
ATACTGGTCGACGATCTTGCCGACATCCTCCTGGACCCGCGCCCGGGGGTAGATGCCGCGCGGACGCAGGGTCACCTCCTCGCGGAGCTTGGTCTCGTTGATCGCGCCGTTCCCCTCGAAGACCACCTGGTTGATGATCGGGTTCTCGACGATCTCGACGATCAGGTCCCCGTTCGGCTGCACGCCAAGCTGGACGTCCGCGAACAGCTGCGTCCGGGTCAGGGTGCGAACCGCCACGTCAAGCACCGCAGGCGTGACAGTGTCGCCGGGCTGGATCGGCAGGTACGACAGGACGGTGGTCTGGTCGATACGCTGGTTGCCGCGCACCAGGATGCGGCTGACGACGGCCCGTTCCTCCTGCGCGGCTGGCGGAGTCTGCTGGACCGGAACGGGCTGCGCCGCCTCCGGCGTCGGAGCCGTCTGGGCCAGGGCCGGGCTGGACAGGCCGGCCGCCACCACAAGGGCCAGCAGGCTCGGGCTCAGGGCACGGGCGAAACGAAGGGCGGACGCGTCTTGTCGGATCATGCGGGAAACCATCGGGGGCTGGCGTCGGCTCATCATGCGAGCCCGCCGAGGAATTTGAACAAGCTAAGCTTCTGCAGGTCGTTCCAGGTGGCGAACAACATCAATCCCGCCAGCAAAGCAAGGCCGACGCGATATCCGACCTCCTGAACGCGGGCGGGGACTGGCCTGCGCGCAACAGCTTCATAGCCGTAGAACAACAGGTGTCCGCCGTCGAGAACCGGAATCGGCAGAAGATTCACGATGCCGATGCCGATCGACACCACGGCGGCGAAGCTGAGGAAGGTCAGGGCGAGGTTGGCGGCCATCCAGCCGGGGTCGGGATTGGCGGCGACCGCCAGCTGGGTCACCCCACCGGCCGCCTTGGCGATCCCGATGGGGCCGTTGAGCAGATCGCCGGATTCCTTGCCCGCGAATATCCGGCCGATATAGGTCGCCGTGGTGCCGACGGTCGATCCGATCGTCTCTATGCCCTTGCCGAAGGCCTCGACCGGATTCAGACGGCGGAAACTGAAGTCGGAGGCGCGCCGGTCCATGATCACCCCGATTCGGGCGATCCGGACCTGTCCGGCGATCGGATTGTCCTCCAGCCGACGCTGGGGCGTGCCGGTCAGGACGACTTCGCGCCCGCCCCGATCGACCGTGAAACGCATCGCGTCGCCGGCGCTCATCATAATGGCGCGCTCGAACTCGTTGAAGTCGACCACCCGGCGATCGTTGACCTGGACGACGAGATCGCCCGGCTGGAATCCGGCCTCGGCCGCCGGGCTGTCGGGGACCACGGTCGCAACCCGCGGAGCCAGTATCTGTTCGCCGACCGCGCTGAACAGCAGGGTGAACAGCACCATGGCCAGCAGGAAGTTGGCCGCCGGGCCCGCCGCCACGATCAGGGCGCGCTGCCAGATCGGCTTGAAATGGAAATAGTCGCGCTCGGCGCCCGGGCCGTTCTCGGCGATGACGCGCCGGCGCAGTTCGGCGAGGCCCGCCTCGTCCGGCACGCTGGACGGGTCGAGATCGCCGGAGAATTTGACGTAGCCGCCCAGCGGCAGCCAGGCCATCCGCCATTCGGTGCCGCGCCGGTCGACCCGGCTGACGATGGTCTTGCCGAAGCCGATCGAAAAGCGGTCGATCTTCACGCCGAAGGCGCGCGCGACGAGGAAATGGCCCAGTTCGTGGATGGTGACGATGAACGTCAGCACCAGCAGGAACGGGACGATGTAAAGCAGCGCCTGGCCCAGGAAGCCCGTCATGCCGATTTGAAATCCTCCGCCGTTCAGGCCGCCGCGGCCAGACCTCGAACGATCGATTCCGCCTCTCGCCGCGCCTGCGCGTCCACGGCCAGGGCCGCGTCGCAGGCGTTGCGGGAACCGGAATCCACCCCCGAGGCCGTCACGCGCGACAAGGTGTCGGCGACGACTGCGGCAATATTGAGAAAGGCCAGACGACGGTCAAGAAAAGCGAGCGCCGCCACCTCATTGGCCGCGTTGAACACGATCGGGGCCGAACCGCCCGCCTGCAAGGCCTCGCGGGCCAGTCCGAGGGCCGGAAAGCGCGTTTCGTCCGGGGCCTCGAAGGTCAGACGACCGAGGGCGGCCAGGTCCAGCTTCGGGGCCGGCCACGCGACCCGGTCCGGCCAGGCGAGGGCGCAGGCGATCGGCGTCTTCATGTCCGGCGGGCCCAGCTGGGCCAGGGTCGAGCCGTCGACATACTCGACCATGCTGTGAATGATCGACTCCGGATGCACGACGACGTCGATGCGGTCGGCGGTCATGTCGAACAGCCAGGCCGCCTCGATCAGTTCGAGGCCCTTGTTGGCCATGGTGGCGCTGTCGACCGAGATCTTGGCCCCCATGCTCCAGTTCGGATGGGCCACGGCCTGTTCGGGGGTGATTCCCGCCAGGGCCTCGCGCGGCGTGGCGCGGAACGGCCCGCCGGACGCGGTCAGGACCAGCTTCGCGACCTGATGCGGCGCCTCGTGGGGAAACACCTGGAAGATCGCGGAGTGTTCCGAATCGACCGGGATCAGCCGGCCGCCGGAGCGCCGCACCCGCTCGATCAGCGCCGGACCGCAGCAGACCAGGCTCTCCTTGTTGGCGAGGGCCAGGGTGGCGCCGGTCTCTGCGGCCGCCCAGGCGGAGCGAAGGCCCGCCGCCCCGACGATGGCCGCCATGACCCAGTCCGCCGGGCGGGCGGCGGCCGCGATCCACGCCCCCTCCCCACAAGCCGCGTCCCCGCCGGGACCGGCGACGGCGGG
>JAAXIW010000314.1 GCA_012270135.1 Brevundimonas sp.
TCGGTTTACAAAACCGCTGCTCTACCAGCTGAGCTAAACCGGCGTCCGTCGTGACGGCGGCCCTTATGCTGGGCCGCCGGGTCCCGGTCAATCGAGCTCGGCGGCGATGCGGTCCGCGAGGGCGCGCAGGGTCTCGGGCTCGGCCATCGGAGCATGGCCGTGACCCTTCATCGGGCGGTCGGACCAGCGAGGGACGATGTGGAAATGCAGGTGAAAGACGGTCTGGCCGCCGGCCTCGCCGTTGAACTGCATGATCTGGAAGCCCTCGGGGCGCAGCGCCTTGACCACGGCGCGGGCGGTGCGCCGGGTCGCCTCGGTCAGGCGGGCGAGGACGTCGGCTTCGATGTCCAGCAGGGTGCGGGCGGTCGAGGTCTTGGACACGATGAGGACATGGCCCTCGGACTGCGGAAAGACATCCATGAAGGCGAGGACGTGGTCGTCTTCCCAGACCTTCACCGAGGGGATTTCGCCGCGCAGGATTTTGGCGAAGATGTTGTCCGGGTCGTAGGGGGCGTTGAGGGTCATGAGGCGCTCCTGCGGCTTCGGGAGAGGCTAGCGGCTGTGGCGGGTGGAGGGGAGCCCCCGCTGCGTTCGGGTGTTAGGATCACGGTTCAATCGGGAGTCGGCCATGCTGCGGTTCATCGTCCAGTTTCTCGTCACCTGTCTGGCCCTGTGGCTGGCGGCGCAGGTCGTCCCCGGCGTGGGGTTCAGCGACACCGCGTCGCTGCTGCTGGCCGCGGTGCTGCTGGGGATCGCCAACGCCATCGTGCGGCCGATTCTGACCATCGTGACCTTCCCGCTGACCATCATCACCTTCGGCCTGTTCCTGCTGGTGGTGAACGCGGCGACCATCGGTCTGGTGGCGGCGCTGCTGGGCGGTTTCGTGGTCGACGGCTTCTGGGCGGGGATCGGCGCGGCCATCGTCACCGGCGTGGTCAGCTGGATCGCCGGATGGTTCATCGGCGGCGGGAGGCGGGACTGAGACATCAGCCGCCCCGGCGAAAGGGCGACAGCTCGGCGGCCATGACGCCGATCTCGGCTTCGACGGCCGGGCGTTCGCGGGCCAGGTAGTCGGCGACCGGAGCGCGCAAAGCGGGGTCGGCGATGAAATGCGCGGAAAATACCGGCGAGGGCAGGTAGCCGCGGGCGATCTTGTGCTCGCCCTGGGCGCCGGCCTCGACGCGGGACAGGCCGCGCTCGATGGCGAACTCGATGGCCCGGTAGTAGCAGAGCTCGAAATGGAGGAAGGGGACCTCCTCCAGCGCACCCCACTGGCGGCCGTAGAGGGCTTCGCGGCCGATCAGGTTGAGAGCTCCGGCGATAGGTGTCCCGTCGCGAAAGGCCATGATCAGGGCGATGCGGTCGGCCATGGTCCGGCCGATGCGGCTGAAGAAGTCGCGGGTCAGATAGGGGCGGCCCCACTTCCGTGAGCCGGTGTCCATGTAGAAGGCGAAGAAGGCGTCCCAGTGGGCCTCCTCGATGTCGGCGCCGGTGAGGATGCGGATGTCGAGGCCGGCGGCGGCCTCGCGGCGCTCGCGGCGGATGGTCTTGCGGCGGCTGGACGACAGGGCCGTGAGGAAGTCGTCGAAGGTCCGGTAGCCGCCGTTGCGCCAGACGTACTGCATGTCCTGACGCCGGAGCAGGCCGGCCTCGCCCATGGCGGTCCAGTCGTCGCGGGTCGGGAAATTGACGTGCAGGGACGAGACGCCGAGCCGTTCGGTCAGGGCGACGGCGCCCTGCAGCAGGGCCTGACGGACCGTGGGCATGTCGGCGTCGGGATGGGCGAGGAAGCGCGGGCCGGTCACGGGGGTGAAGGGCACGGCGGCCAGCAGCTTGGGATAGTAGCGGCCCCCCGCCCGTTCGTAGGCGTCGGCCCAGCTGTGGTCGAAGACGTATTCGCCCTGGCTGTGCCCCTTGAGCCAGAGGGGCATGACGCCGAGCACGCGGCCGGTTTCGTCCTCGAGGGAGAGATGGCGGCCGGCCCAGCCCTCGCGCGGGACGGCGCTGCCGGAGGCCTCGCAGGCGTCGAGGAAGGCGAAGGAGACGAACGGGTCGCCGGTGGGGGACGCACAGGCGTCCCAGGCCTCGCGGCCGATGTCGGCGACCCGGTCGTGAACGCGGAGGGTGAAGGTCACCGCACCTCGACGATGGCGTCCACCTCGACTGCGAAGCCGAGGGGCAGGCGGTAGACGCCGACGGCGGAGCGGGCGTGGCGGCCCTTGTCGCCGAAGGCCTCGACCATCAGGTCGGAGCAGCCGTTGATGACGGCGGGAATGGCCTCGAAGTCGCCGGCGGCCTGGACGAAGCCGCCCAGTTTGACGACGCGGACGACGCGCTCGAGGTCGCCGCCGAGGGCGGCCGACATCTGGGCCAGCAGGTTGATGCCGCACAGGCGGGCGGCGTTCTTCGCCTGCTCCGGCGAGACGTCGGCGCCGACCGTGCCCTTGATCCCGCCCGAGGCGTCGTTGGACAGCTGGCCCGAGATGTGGAGCAGGTTTCCGGTCTGGACGAAGGGCACGTAGTTGGCCACCGCGCTGGCGGGTTCCGGCAGCTGGATGCCGAGTTCGGCGAGGCGGGCGGCGACGGTCATGGGAAGCTCCTGAGGGAATGTGGGGGCGGTTTAGCGCGAGGGAAGGGCGGCGTCGATGCGGGGGCGGGGGTGACCTGCACCGCCCGAAAAACAACGGGGTGGCGGCGGGGGCAGAGGCGGCCTGCGCGGAACGGCGGTATGGGCGCGGAGGGCGCGTCGACATAGGCGCGGGGGGGGGG
>JAAXIW010000295.1 GCA_012270135.1 Brevundimonas sp.
AGCATAGGCCACCAATACAGAACGGCCCCCGGAGCGATCCGGGGGCCGTTTTGCTATTGGAGCCGGGGCCGGGCGCGGGGCCGCTCGCCCGCGCTATCCGGCCCGGGTGTGGCTTCGCCGTCCTACTCATCCGCGCCTTCGCCGTTCTATCCTGACGTGTTTGGGGGGCGTCATGAGTTTCGACAAGGATGTTGCGTCGCGGCCGCAGGTCGAGTTCGGCCCGTGTCCAGCGGATTTTCCGCTCGATTTGCCCGATACGGGTGCCCGCGATCCGCGTGCTCTGAGCGCCGGCGGCCTGTGCTACTGGAAAAGCCACGCCCGCTACGATCTGACCGGTCCCGCCCCGGTGCACACCAGCCGCACGGTGATGCAGGTCACCGGGCAGGATGGACTGCAGACGGCGGGCCGTTTCACGACCACCTTCAACCCGCGGTTCGAGCGGCTGATCATTCACGCCATCCGGCTGCACCGGAACGGATCCGTCCGCGACGTGGCCGATCCGCAGGCGTTTGAGGTCATCCGCCGGGAACTCAACCTCGAACGCGCGGTCTACGACGGGCATGTGACCGCTCACGCGGTGATCCCCGACGTGCGCGAGGGCGATGTTCTCGATACGGTGTATTCGATCGTCGGCGCCAACCCCGCGCTGGAGGGACGGTTCAGCTGGTGGTTCATCCTCCAGTGGGCGATCCCGGTCGTCGAGACGCGATGCACCCTAGTGTTGCCCGAAAGCCGGGCGATCACGATACGGGCGCTCGGGGAGACGACGATCAAGCCCGACGACACCGTCGTCGGCGGTGTCCGCACCCTCGACTGGATCGCTCGCGACCTGCCGCCGAAGCTCAATGAGCCCGGCGCGCCGGCGCACGCCGTGGCCTACGCCGCGAGCCATGGCGCGGACGCGGCGAGCTGGGCGGAGGTGGCCGAGGTGGTCCGGCCCTGGTACGAACCGGCCGATAGCCTGCCGACCGAACTGGAAGCGGCGGTGGCGGCGATCGCGGCGGCGGCGGCCGATCCGGCGGATCGGGCGGTGCGCGGACTGCGGCTGGTGCAGGGCGCGCTGCGTTACCACTCCGTCAGCATCGGAGACGGCGGCTACCGGCCCCGACCGGTCGACCAGATCTGGGCCACCCGCTACGGCGACTGCAAGGACGGGTCGCGGCTGGCCGCGAGCATCCTGCGCCGGCTCGGTCTCGACGCGGTCTGCGCCCTCGTCAACACCGGCCAGGGCGAGGACCTGCCGAACACCCCGCCGAACGTGCTGGCCTTCAATCACTGCGTCGTGCGTGTCCGGGTGAAGGACCGGACCGTCTGGTTCGATCCCACCATGCCGGTGCAGGCGGGCGACCTCGGCCATCTGACCCAAGCCCGTTTCGGTCACGCCCTGCCGCTGGTCGCCGGGGCCGAGCTGGAGCGGATGCCGGACTGGCCGCTGACCACCGTTTGCGAGACGACCGAGGTCTGGAACTTACCCCGGGTTTCCGGCGCTTCGGCTGAATTGGAGCTGACCACGGTCTACCGGAGCTGGCGGGCCGACAATATGCGCAGCTGGGCCGCCAACCAGGGCGCGGAGAAGCTGGAACGGGAGCTGCGCGAAGGCCTCGAACGGGAACTTTCGTCGACCCTGACCGCCGTCGGTCCGGTCGAGATCGACGACGACATCGTCGGCAACCGTCTGTCGATCAAGGAGCGTTACACCGTCACCCAGCCATACCGGACCCTGCGCGGCGCCGATCACGTGGGCTTCGTGTCGCGCGACGATGTGGTCGGACCGGCCCTGCCCGATCCGGGACCGGACCGTCGTCGGCAACCGCTGCAGCTCGGTGCGCCCCGGCGCGTGTCGTCGACCCGCATCTTCCACCTGCCGTCCGACCAGGAGATCGAGACCTGGCGGGATCGGCTGGAGGGTCCCGGCGGTATGGTTCTGGAGAGCGGGTTCGAATGGAAGTCCCGCCGTGAGGGCGTTCACCGTCTGACGCTGACGATCGGCCAACCGGAGCTGTCGCCAGCCGACCAGGATCGCTACCGGACCTTTCTTGACGCGGCGCGCAGGACGAACGGAATCTCGTTCCCGGCGCCCTATGAACGGATCCGGGGACACGGCGGCGGCTCAGGCCGGTGGAGCTGGATGATCTGGCCGGGACTGGTCCTGCTGTTCGTCGCCGTGCGGATACTCGCGCCGGGGTGAATCGCCTCAGACGAACCGCACCTCGACGCCCGGCTTCACCGCGGCGGCCAGCTGTTCGGCGTCCCAGTTGGTCAGGCGGACGCAGCCGCTGGAGGCGGTCTTGCCGATCTCGGCCGGGTCGGGCGGGCCGTGAATGCCGTAGGTGTCGCGCGACAGGTCGCTCCACACCGAGCCGACCGGATTGTTCGGGCCCGGGGGCACGACGACCTTGCCGCCGCCGTCGCCGTAGCTGACCCGCGACGGGTCGTAGGTGTAGTTGGGTCTGGGCGCGACGGCCCTGACGGTGTGGGGCCCGCTGGGGGAGGGCGTGTCGCCGCTGCCGATGGTGGCCGGATAGAAGGCCAGCAGCCGGCCGGCGGCGGCGAAGGCGCGGACGGCGCTTTCCGACTTGTCGACGACGATGCGCGCGACCTCGCCCTGCAACGGGTTGGGGCCGGCGGCGGCGACCACGATGGTCTGGCCGGCGCGGGTGAAGTCGCCGCCGGGATTGAGGGCGTCGAGCAGGGCGTCGCTGATGTGGAGTTTCTCGGCGAGCGCCTCGCGGGCGTCGGCGTCGCCGCGCGTCTCGCGCCGGC
>JAAXIW010000014.1:0-1278 GCA_012270135.1 Brevundimonas sp.
CCCCTATGACCGACCTCTCCCGCTACCGCCCCAACGTCGGCGTCGTGCTGTTCCATCAGGACGGACGCGTCTGGTATGGCCGCCGCGCCAATACGCCGGGACCGTATCACTGGCAGTTCCCGCAGGGCGGGGTCGATGACGGCGAGGATTACGAGGCCGCCGCCCGCCGCGAACTGTTCGAGGAGACCGGCGTCACCTCCGCCGAGCTTCTGGCGAAGACCGAGGAATGGATCGCCTACGCCTTCCCGGCCGACTACAGCGGGACCAAACAGGCGCGCGGCTGGCTCGGCCAGAAGCAGAAATGGTTCGCCTTCCGCTTCACCGGCGATGAGTCCGAGATCGATCTGGAGGCCCATGGCGAGATCGAGTTCGACGCCTGGCGTTGGGGGCCCCTTGAGGACGCTCCCGGCCTCGTCGTCCCCTTCAAGCGCCCCGCCTACGAACAGGTCGTCGCCCTGTTCGCCCCGCTGGTGGTCTAGGCAAGCGTCCCTCTCCCGGCGGGAGAGGGCTTGAGCCTCCGTGAGCGAAGCGAACGGCAAGGCGAAAGGGTGAGGGGCTGCCGTCTGTGGCAGTCCTGCGCCTCTCGACCCTCTCCCTTTCGCGCATCCAATCGCCCTGTCGGGCTCTTGGGCGCTCAAGCCCTCTCCCATCGGGAGAGGGACGCGCTTACGCCGCGCACCCCTGCGGCTTCACCACCCGCTTCGTCGAGGCCGGATATTTCGCCATCAGCCGCGCCGGCCGGATCGGGCGCGGAACGAAACCGCCGCCGCAGTTGGGGCAGGCGCCCTTCAGCACCCCGTCCGCGCAGTCCGCGCAGAAGGTGCATTCGAAGGTGCAGATACGGGCCTCGGCGCTGTCGAACGGCAGGTCCCGGTCGCAGCATTCGCAGTTCGGTCAGAGTTCGAGCATGACGTCCCCAAAATCCTCCCCCTCGGGGGGAGGGGGACCATGCGAAGCATGGTGGAGGGGGCCGGCCGCGGCAAGCTCCGTGCGCCGCGCCCCCGGGCGCCCGCCGGCACCGCACCCGCCCCGCCACCCCCCGCAGCGCCGCCGCCACCCGCCTCGGTATCCGACGCCGAGATCGGTCTCGCTGTCGGCGGCGACGCCCGCCGGTCACAGCGAGACCTACGTCGGCGGGTTCATCGGGCACACCCAGCTGTATCTGTGGAGCCGCGCCTACCACGCGTTCCACGACGCCCGGCCGCGCTACGACTCCTCGCAGTTCGTCGACGTCTCCTTCGCCGACCTGCAGGGCGACCCGATGGGCACGGTCAAGGG
>JAAXIW010000014.1:1288-2759 GCA_012270135.1 Brevundimonas sp.
CCAGCCGGAACCCCCCGAGCCCCGCCACCACCAGCAGCGCCGCCTCCAACCGCATCGGGCGCAGATGCTCCTGCAGGAACACCACGCCGACGACGAAGGCCCCGACGGCGCCGATCCCGGTCCAAACCACATAGGCGGTGCCCATCGGCATCGACTTCATGGCCAGCGACAACAGGCCGAAACTGACCGCCATGAAGCCCAGCGTCGCCACGCTCGGCCACAGCCGGGTGAAGCCCATCGACTGCTTCATGAAATAGGCCCAGACGATTTCCAGCAGTCCGGCGATGATCAGATAGGTCCAGGCCATCGGTCGGCCCTCCTCTCAAAGGGCCGGGCCGTCCCGGACTTGGTCCCGCACGCGGGAGCGAGGACGTGGCCTCGTCTTGCGCAGGGCTATCTAGGGCGCCCGGCCGGGGGGTCAAGCGGGGGCTGCTTACCAACGAAAATCCGGCGGCCGCTGGGCGACCGCCGGATCCGGTGTTCCAGATTTCGGTCGGCTCAGGCCGCCGTCACTTCCGAGGCCTGTTCGGCCTGGATGGTCAGGCCGGCCGGGGTGACGTCGGCGAAACCGCCGTGCACCTCGAACTGTCGGCGCGAACCGCCGTCGATGACCGTGACCACGCCTTCGCGCAGGGCGGTCATGAAGGGCGCGTGGTCGGCCAGGACGCCGAAATCGCCCTCGACGCCCGGCGCGTCGACCTGGTCGACGAGGCCCGCGAAGACCTCGCGCTCGGGCGACACCAGCGAGAAGCTGAGCTTGCCGGCCATTATCAGGCCGCCTCGGCCAGCTTCTGGGCCTTCTCGACGGCTTCCTCGATGGCGCCGACCATGTAGAAGGCCGCTTCCGGCAGATGGTCGTATTCGCCGGCGACGATGCCCTTGAACGAGCGGATCGTGTCTTCCAGCGAGACGAACTTGCCCGGCGAGTTGGTGAACTGCTCGGCCACGAAGAACGGCTGCGACAGGAAGCGCTGGATCTTGCGGGCGCGCGAGACGACCAGCTTGTCCTCTTCCGACAGCTCGTCCATGCCCAGGATGGCGATGATGTCCTTCAGGGCCTTGTACTGCTGCAGGACTTCCTGAACCGAACGGGCGACCTGGTAGTGCTCCTCGCCGATCACCAGCGGGTCCATGATCCGGCTGGTCGAGTCCAGCGGGTCCACGGCCGGGAAGATGGCCTGGGCGGCGATGTCCCGCGACAGCACGGTGGTCGCGTCCAGGTGGGCGAACGAGGTGGCGGGCGCCGGGTCGGTCAGGTCGTCGGCGGGCACATAGATGGCCTGCACCGAGGTGATCGAGCCCTTCTTGGTCGAGGTGATGCGCTCCTGCAGGTTGCCCATCTCCGTGGCCAGGGTCGGCTGATAGCCCACCGCCGACGGGATGCGGCCCAGCAGCGCCGACACTTCCGAACCCGCCTGGGTGAAGCGGAAGATGTTGTCGACGAACAGCAGCACGTCCTTGCCTTCCTCGT
>JAAXIW010000022.1:0-8060 GCA_012270135.1 Brevundimonas sp.
TCGAACCGAGGACCCTCTGATTAAAAGTCAGATGCTCTAACCAACTGAGCTAAGGACGCACACCGTCGGGGCCCGCATTCGCGAACCGCGACGCGCCTTCTGTTGCAAAGCGCGGCCGGGGTCAAGCGTCGCCTCGACGGTTCGGGCCGTCAGGGCTAGGGAAATGTCATGAAACCCTTGTCAGGCCTGCGCATCCTTGAGTTCGACGGCCTCGGGCCCGTGACCTTCGCCGGCATGGTGCTGGCGGACCTCGGCGCCGAGGTTCTGCGCCTGACCCGCAGCGCGACAGCCGGAGCGCCGGCGTTCACGGACGTCGGAGGCGAGGTGCTGCACCGCGGGCGGGCCGCGGTCCCCGTCGATTTGAAGGATACCGCCGATCTTGCGCGGGTCCGGGAGCTCATCGCCTCGGCCGACGCTGTGATCGAGGGATTCCGACCTGGGGTGATGGAGCGGCTGGGACTGGGGCCGGATGTGTGCGCAGAGCGGAATCCCAGGCTGGTGTTCGGTCGCATCACGGGCTGGGGCCAGAGCGGGCCGATGGCGCGGCAGGTCGGTCACGATCTCAACTACATCGCCCTGTCCGGCGCCCTGTCGATGATGGGCGAGCCGGACCGGCCGCCGCGACCGCCCCTGAACGTGGTCGGCGACTACGGCGGTGGAGCGATGCTGCTGGTCACCGGCGTCCTGGCCGCCCTGCTGGAGGCGAAGACGACCGGACGCGGCCGGGTTGTCGACGCCGCCATGACCGATGGCTCGGCCCTTCTCACCAGCCTGTTCCACGCCTTGGGCGCACGCGGCCTGTGGAACGAGGCGCGAGGGACAAACCTGCTGGACGGCGGAGCGCCATTCTACCGCTGCTACGCCTGCCGTGACGGTCGGTTCGTGGCCGTGGGCGCGCTGGAGCCGCAGTTCTACGCCGCCCTGCTGGCGGGCCTCGACATTCCGCCGGACGAGGCGCCGCAATTCGACCTGGCGGGCTGGGAGGGCCTGCACGCCCGCTTCGGGGAGATATTCGCCCGACGGGACCGCGACGACTGGTCGGCGCATTTTGCGGACACCGAGGCCTGCGTCACCCCCGTGCTGACCCTGGCCGAGGCTCCGGAGCATCCCCACAACGCCGCGCGCGGCGCGTTTGTCCTGCAAGGGGTCGTCCAACCCGCCCCGGCGCCCCGATTCGACGATGAAGCGGCCTCGTCCACGCCGCAGCCGGACGTTCTGCCCCTGGACGACGCTGTCACCCGCTGGCGCTGATCAGCCGTCATGCGACGGCGAGGTCGATCCGTTCCCGCCGTTCGGCCGCGCAGGCCTCGGCGAGGGTTCCGGCCAGCATGACGGGGTCGATCGGCTTGGTCAGGAAGGCGTGGACTCCAGCCGCGTCCCAGGCCTCACGGTGATTGTCGAGGGCGTTGGCCGTCAGGGCGATGACCGGAGTGCCCCCGTTGACGCCCCCCTCCCGAATCCGCCGAGTCGCCTCGAGTCCGTCCATGACCGGCATCTGCATGTCCATCAGGATGGCGTCGAAGGGTTCCCTCGACGCCGCTTCCAGCGCCTCGGCGCCGTTCTCGACCAGGGTCAGGCGACAGCCGTGCGGCTCGAGCAACAAGGTCAGGATGCGCCGGTTCACCTCGTGGTCGTCGGCGGCGAGGATGGATCGGCCTTGCAGCGCGCCAGAGGTCTCGACCTGACGTTCGGGCCGCGCGGCCTCACCCTCGACCGCCGTCATCGGCAGCGTCAGGGTGAAGGTCGACCCCTGGCCTTCGACGCTGTTCACGGTCAGGGTTCCGCCCATGATTTCGGCCAGCTTGCGGCTGATCGACAGACCCAGACCGGTTCCGCCGTGGCGGCGGGTCGTGCCGGCGTCGGCCTGCTCGAAACTGTTGAACACCTGGGCCAGCCGGTTCGCAGGGATGCCGCAGCCGGTGTCGGAGACCCCGACCGACAGGCGGGCGCCGTCCCAGCCGACCGAAACGGTGATCTCCCCCTCCTCGGTGAATTTCACCGCGTTGGACAGCAGGTTGAACAGAATCTGCTGAAAGCGAAGCGGGTCCGTCCGGACCGCCTCCGGGACATCGGGCGCGATCCGGACGACGAGGCGGACTCCGTTGGCGCGCGCACGGGGCTCCCACAAACGGGCGAGAGTCGCCAGGCGCTCGCCCACGACCATGTCGGCGCTGTCGAGTTCCATCTTGCCCGCCTCGATCTTGGAGAAGTCGAGCACGTCGTTGAGCAACCCCATCAGCACATCGCCGGCGTCGATCAGCATCGACACATGCTCGCGCTGGCGAGGGTCGAGGCGGGTGCGGCGCAACAGGTTGGCGGCCGAGATCACCGCATTCATGGGCGTCCGGATTTCGTGGCTGACCACAGCGAGGAAGTCCGACTTGGCGGCGCTTGCGACCTCGGCCTTCTGCCGGGCGCGCTGCTCGGCGTCGCGTGCGGCCTTCAGCGCTGTGGTGGTCATCGAGCTCTGGCGCACCGCGACGACGAGGTGGCTCATGTAGAGCACGCAGCCGATGGCGATCAGCAGTTCGTGCCAATTGCCGGTGATGATCGCGCCCAGAATCGGCAGGCCGAGAAAGTAGGTGGCGTGCGATGCGACCGCCGAAACCAGAATCGGCCGGACATGGTGCATATGCAGGCTGACGTGCAGGAGGCCGCCGGCGCACTGAACCATTGCGAATATTCGCCCCACCTCGCCGCCCAGGAACCACAACTAGGCGGTGATGCCGGCGTAGACGACGACGCTGAGCACTGTGGTGGCGCAGCACAGGACGACATAGGCGCGGTCCGGCTCCCACGACGGGGCCTCGCGGAACCGGCGGAAGACCAGCCAGTCGAGCGCCTGGGTGAGCAGAACCGCCCCGAACCACGCCGCCGGCCAGACGCCGGGAACCATGAACCAGGCCGTCGCGCCGATGAAGGCGGCCAGGGCGAGCCGCGTCTTCAGCTCCCCGTATCGGACCTGGGAAACCATGGCATAGGCGGTCGCCGTCATTGAGAATCCTCCAACACGCCACCTTCGCGCGAATTGGAAAAGGATTGGTTGCCGCGCGTGATGACCGGGCCGCTGATCTTGGCTATGGAACAGTCAATACCGCCGTGCGTTGGAAACGCCGATCCGGGGAGCCGACCAATGAAACGCCTTTTTACTCTCGTCGCCATCGCCAGCGCCTTCGCCGCGACGGCGTGCGACGACCCGCGCCCGGCCGAGCCGGAAGTCATGGATACGCCCATCGAGGAGCCCGTGGCTCCGTCCATTGAGGAGGTGCAGGCCCCCGTGGCGGCGCCCAGCGCGACAGACACGCCGCCGGACAACAGCCGGTCGCCGACGGAGAAGCGCAGCTCGGAGGAATCGGTCCGCCCGGAGAGCGAGACCCTGTTCTACTGAGGGGCGGGTCGGGTGACGCCCTCATTGCGCCGCTCGCCGACATCACCCTGACCGCGGCCCGCCCGTCCGGGGGCGCTCCCACGCTGACGAAGGTTCCAGTTTGACGTCCAGACCCGCCCTGTTCTTGTCCAGTGTGGCGGGTTTCGCGCTTGTTGCATCCGCGGCCGTCGCCGACCCCCGGGCCCAGATTCGCGGCGAGATGGACTCTGACCTGCGGGCGCAGCTGGAGCGCGCGGTCGGCGAGGTCGACGCCCCGCCCTCGAACCGGTTCGAGGCTCGCCGACGGGCGCGCGGCGCCGTCGAGGCCGCCGAGGCCCTGCTCCGGTCAGAGGGCTATTATCAACCGCTCCTCGAGGATGTCGTAGAAGGCGAGGAGACCCCCGTCGCGATCGTCGATGTGACGCCGGGGCCGCGGTTTGCGCTGACCGACCCGATCATCAACTGGATCGATCCGCCGCCGGCGCCGGCGTTGCAGGAAGACGTTCTCGGCGATCTCGAACTCAGGGCCGGCGAGCCGGGCCGCGCGGTCGACGTCATCGCGGCCGAAGGGCGGATCGTCGCCGGCCTGACCCGCCAGGGCCACGCCGACGCCCGCGCGGAACCTCGCCGGGTCGTGGTCGATCACGCCGCCCTGACGGTGGAACCGACCTACAACATCAACGCCGGCCCCCTCGTTCGCCTCGACGGGGTGCGCCTCGAAACGCGGGGGCCGACCAACCCGAACTGGGTGGCCGGCCTGGCGCCATGGTCGGCGGGTGACGTTTATGATCCCGAGGATGTGGCCGAGCTGGAGCGCCGTCTGCTCGACACCGGAGTCTATGACGGGGTCGGCGTCGCCCTCGCCCCGGCTGATCAGACGCTGCCCGATGGCAACCGGCCGGTCGTGGTCACCCTGACGGACCGCCCGCGGCGCATCCTCGAGGCCGGTGCGACCTTCTCGACCGCCGAGGGGTCGGGCGTCGACCTGATCTGGACATGGCACAACCGGTTCGGCCGGGCCGACACCCTGGTCTGGCAGGCACGGGCGGCGGATGTGGACAGCCGTCTGGGCGTGAACCTTCGCCTGCCGCACTGGCGCAGACCCGGGCGGACCCTGAGACTGTCCGCGGCCGTGCTGAACGAGGATACCGACGCCTACCGCCGGACCGCGGTCGCTCTCGCAGCCGACCTCCAGCAGCGTCTCGGCAAGACCTCCTGGTTCAGCTACGGCCTGGGGCTCGACGCGGGGCGCTATGACGAGAACCGGTTCGACCCCGTCACCCAGGCGCCGATCAATTTCGAGCGCGATCTGTTCATCCTGACCGGCCGGGGCAGCGCCTATCTGGACTATTCCAACGATCCGCTCGACCCGACCACCGGCTGGCGGCTGACTGCCTCGGCCCAGCCCACGGCCGTGACGGGCGAGGACACCACGATGTTCCTGCGCGCCGAGGCGCAGGCGACCGCCTATCTGCCGATCCAGGACAACGCCAGGACCGTCCTGGCCGGCCGGGTGCGGCTGGGTTCGATCCTGGGCGGGGAGGAGCTCACGGTGCCCTCTGACCGACTGTTCTATTCCGGCGGCGGCGGGTCGGTGCGCGGCTATGAATACCAGGGCGTCGCCCCTCGCCTGCCCGACAACACCCCGCGTGGCGGGCTAAGCCTTGTCGAGTTTTCGGCCGAGGTCCGGCGCGATCTGTTCCGAAATTTCCAGGGCGTGGTCTTCGTCGACGCCGGCTCGGTCGGCTTCGACCAGGCCCCCGACTTCAGCAACATGCGCTACGGCGCCGGGTTCGGGGTGCGCTACAAGCTGCCGTTCGGTCCGATCCGGGCCGACATCGCGTTTCCACTCGACAAACGCGACGGCGACGCCGACTTCCAGATCTACGTCAGCATCGGACAGGCGTTTTGACCGAAGCGACGCCCCCTCCGGAAACGCCCGAAACACCCGCTGTGAAAGAGGCGCGGAAGAAGCGCACGCGGCTGCAGGCCATCGCCTTCTTCGGCGGCATGGGACTCGCCATCCTGGCCGCCCTGCTGTTGGTGACCGCGATCGGCGGACGGATGTATCTGTTGTCCGACTCCGGTCGGGGCCTGGTGACGAGCTTCGTCGCCGGCAAGAAGCTGGGGCGCTACGGACGCATCAACGTCGAGGGCGTGCGCGGAGACCTGTTCGACGACTTCACCATCGATCGGGTGACGGTGACCGACGCCGACGGGGTATGGCTCGAGGCGCGCGAGGTGCGGGTCGACTGGAACTGGTGGCCGCTGATCACCCGCCGCTTCCACGCCACGGACATCGAAGCGGACGTCATCCGCCTGATCCGCCGCCCGCTGGTCGAGCCCTCGACCGAACCGCCAGGCCCGCAGCCGCTGTCCATCGACATTGACCGCTTCTCCGCTGACGTCGAACTGCTGGAGGGCTTCAGCAAGGAATACGGACGCTGGAAGCTGGCGGGCGAGGCGCTCGTCCCGCGCAAGGGCCTCAAACGGGTGACGGTCAACGCCGACAGCAACAGCCGCCCCGGCGACTTCCTGCGTCTGCCCGCCGCGATCAGCGACGACATCGCCGACATGCGCCTCAACCTGCGCGCCCGGGAGGCCCGGGGCGGCGCCATCGCGGGCGCACTGGGCTATTCGCCGGACCAACCTTTCCTCGCCAATGCGATCGTCAATGGCGAGGTCGTCGACGCCGAGGTGCGGACGGGCGATTTCACCCCGTTGATGATCAAGGGCACTTACGGCCCCGATCAGACCAATATCGCCGGCCTCGCGGACTTTTCGGGCTCGGACCTGCTGGAGCCGTTCGTGCGCCGCATCGGACGCACCGCCCAGTTCGCCCTGGCCGTTTCGCCGGCCCGGGACGACGACGGCCTGCAAGGCATCGGCTGGAGGCTGGTGGCCGAAAACCTGAGTTCCCGCGCCAGCGGGCGGGTCCGGGTCAGCGACCGGAGCATTCCGGGCGGCGTCCGCATCCGCGTATCGACGCCGTCGCTGTCTCGGCTGACGGGGTCTCCGGCAGGCGGGGCCGCGGCCTGGTCGGCCCGGTTCCGCGGCGATGCGAACCGCTGGACCCTGGACGGCTCGATCGACCTCCTCAACGCTGAACTGTCCAGCTATCGGGCGCAGCGTATCCGCGGGCCGATCGATATCCGGGCGCGCAACGGCCGCTACGATATCGATGGAGATCTGCGCGCTGCCGGCGGCTCGAGCGCCGGCATGGTCGGGGGCCTGCTGGGCCCGGCTCCCCGAATCCGGTTCGAGGCGGCGCGACTGGCCGACGGCTCGATCCTGCTCGAACGGCTGGACGCCGAGGGGCGGGCGCTGAAGGTGACCGGCACGGGCGGACGCAACCTGCTCGGCGGGCTCGGCTTCCGCGGCCGGGCCGAGATCACCGACGCCTCCCGTCTGCGCGACGGCGCCGAAGGGGCTTTCGGCGGAACGATCGCCGCCTCGATGCCGCGCGCCGGCGCGCCCTGGCAGGTCACCTTCGACGGACGGGGTCGCGGCTTCGCGCTCGGCGTCGGCGAACTGGACCGGTTGCTGGGAACGACGCCGCGGCTGCGGCTGGTCGGAGGTCTGGACGACGGCCGCGTGGTGGTCGAGTCGGTGCGTCTCACCGGCGCCAACGGCAATGCGGCGGCGCGAGGGTTCATCGAGGGTGACGGTCGGCTGCGCCTGGCCATGAATTGGAACGCGCGCGGTCCCTTCGGCGTCGGTCCCGTCGAGATCGACGGAGCCATGGACGGCGAGGGAACGATCGGCGGCACCCTGGCCCAACCGAGCGCGGACCTGCAGGCGACTTTCGACAGGGTCAGCGCCGGCGCGCTGATCCTGACCGACGCGACATTGGACCTGAGCTTCCGGCGCGGCGCCGACGCCTCGGACGGCCGTATCTCGGTCGTGGCCGGATCCAACTACGGCCCCGCCCGGGGCAGCGGAAATTTCTACCTCGGCGGTGATCGCATCCGGCTAACCGACGTCGATCTCGATGCGGGCGGGGTGACCGCGAAGGGAGACATCGCCCTGTCCAACCGCTTCCCATCGAGCGCCGACCTGACCTTCACGGCGCGCCCCGGGGCCTTCCTCGCCTCGGGAACGGCGGACGGGCGCATCCGGTTGACCGAGGGCGCCGGCGCCGAGACCGCCATCCTCGACGTCACCGGCCGCAACGTTCGCCTGGCGGGATCGTCCTGGACCATCCGGTCGCTCGACCTGAACGGGCGCGGCACACTGGAGCGGCTGCCCTTCACCCTGAAGGCCGACGTCGGCGGGGCCACTCCCGTCAGCTTCGACGGTACGGGCGTCTACTCCCGCCAGCCGAACGCCCAGACCATCGTCCTGGAGGGCTCCGGGCGGGTCCGCGAGATCGCGTTCGCCACACGAAATCCCGCCGTCGTGGCCCTGTCCGGCGACGGCCGGGTCGTACGGGTCGACCTCGGAGTCGGGGGCGGCGTCCTGACCGGAGAGCTGCGCCAGGATTCCCGCGCCTCGATCATCGAAGCCAACCTGACCAGCGTGGAGCTGGGTTCTCTCGCCCCCGACCTGCGCGGGCGGGCGACCGGCCGGCTGTCCCTGCGGGGCGCCGGAGACGACCTGTCAGGTTCGGCGAATGTGACGCTGGAGGATGTTCGCAGCGTCGACGCGCCGCGCAGGGACAGCCGGCCGGTCGCCCGCCCGCGCAGGTCGGGGG
>JAAXIW010000022.1:8070-14002 GCA_012270135.1 Brevundimonas sp.
CAACCCAATACCACCGAAACCTTCTCCGCAAGGCGCTGCACGCCCTGCTGGTCGACAACACCCTGCGCGTCCAGGCCGATGTGGCCGACGGCGGCGCCGTACGGGCCAGCGCCGATCTGACCTTGCCGGTCGAGGCCTCGGCCGCCCCCTTGCGGCTGGCGGTCGTCCGGACCCGTCCGATGTCCGGCGAGATCGACATCCAGGGCCAGGTGCAGCCGGTCTGGGACCTGTTCCTCGGCGGCGAGCGGTCGCTGTCGGGTCAGATCAACGCCCGCGCCACCCTCGCCGGTTCGATCGCAGCGCCGCGCATCAACGGGCGGATGGACCTGTGGGAAGGCGGGTTCCGCGACAATGCGACGGGCCTGCAATTGCGCGACGTCACCCTCGCCAGCCGGTTCGACGACACCACGGCCCTGATCGAGAGCTTCTCGGCCACCGACGGATCGGGCGGCCGGATATCCGGCGACGGTCGCATCGGCTTGCGCGAAGGATCCGGCTCCAGCGTGGAACTGACGCTGACGCGCTTCCGGATCATCGACAACGACCTGGCCGAGGCCCGCGCCTCCGGTCCGCTCAGCGTGGTGAGGGCCGAAGACGGCAAGATCCAGCTGACCGGCCGCATCGATATCGACGACGCCCGCATCGAGGCCAATCCGCCGGGGTCGAACGGCATCGTCCGCATGGATGTGGTCGAGATCAACAAACCCGGCGGGGACGTGCCGGAGGATGAGCAGAGGGGGCCGCGGGGACTCCAGATCGGGCTCGACATCGCCATCCGCTCGCCCGGCGGCGACGTCCTCGTCGTCGGTCGGGGTCTGAACGTGGAGATGGGCGTCACCGCTCGTGTGACGGGCACGATCAACAACCCCAACCTGACGGGCACGGCCCGGGTGGTGCGGGGCGACTATGACTTCGCAGGCAAGCGGTTCGTCTTCGATGACCGGGGCACGGTCACCCTCTCGACCCGGCCGGAGAATATCCGCCTGAACCTGACGGCCACCCGCGACGACCCGGCCCTGACGGCCACGATCAGGGTCACAGGAACGGCGGCCCGGCCGGAAATCGCCCTGACCTCGACCCCGGAACTGCCGCAGGACGAAATCCTGTCGCAGGTCCTGTTCGGGCGGTCGGCCTCGCAGCTGTCGGCCTTCGAGGCGGCGCAACTGGCCGCGAGCGTCGGGGCCTTGGCCGGCGGCGGCGGTTTCGATGTGATCGGCAATCTGCGGGAGCTGGCGGGCCTGGACCGCCTGTCGTTCGGAGGCGAGGCTTCCAGCCTGACCGTGGCGGGCGGGCGCTACATCACCGACGACGTCTATCTCGAGATCATCGGCGGCGGCGAAGAGGGCGCGGTGGTCAATGTCGAGTGGCAGGTGCGCCGCAACCTGACCATCAGTTCGGAATTCGGGGGAGAGGGCGGCGCCAGCCTGTCGATCCGCTGGCGCCGCCAGTCCCCCCAGCCGGGCACCGGTCGCGAGGACCGGCGCCCGAACCGGTAGGCCTCAATAAGCCTGCGCGTCGCGGAATTTCCGCAGGGCGCTGGCCCCGCGAATGGCGGCTATATGCAGGATCAGTTGCACGACGAGGACGGCGATGCCGCCCCAGATCTGCCAGGCCGGCGCAGCGGCCGCCGACGCACCGAGCTCCTCCATCTGATCCGCCATCACCATACCGAGAACCGTCGAGCCGAGCCCGTAGACGACGAGGACGGTGAACAGGATCGGAATGACGATGTTCGGCTTGAACCACTGGACCAGGCCCAGGATCAGCTGAATGACGACGAGGACGCCGGCCAAGCCTATCGCCGCGCCCGCCATCATCTCGGTCATGCCCGCTGTCTCGGGCGACGTGCTGGCGGCATCCGCCATGGCGGCTTCCATCACGGCTCCGCCGGGACCCATCAGCCAGACGATGCCGACGATCCCCCAGATCACGCCCAGAAAAATCGCGATGGCGCTCGCGCGCGCCGCCGCCTTCGCCTCTTCCGCGTTCGATATCGTCGCGGTCGGGTTCATCGCCCTCACCAAGTCAGCCATGCCGGTTTCCTCCTCCATTGGCCCCGTCACCCTATAAGGCCGCGTCGCCGGTGCAACGCACAATCGGAGGCCGCCTTCACCTTTGGCGCCCGCGCGGCTAGGGTCCGCCCGCATGCGGATTCTCCCCCACGACCAGACCGTGCTCGACCATGTCGCGGCGCGCGAAGCGGCCATCGTCGGCCGGGCGGTCGAGTGGGCGAACGTCAACTCCGGCAGCCGCAACGCCCCCGGTCTGGCGCGGATGCTCGACCTTCTGGAGACCGCTGCGGCTCCGCTCGCAGCCCATGTCGCGCGCCTTCCCACCGCCGGGTCGACCAATGTCGGCGACGACGGTCTCGTGCGCGAGGAGGCCCACGCTGACGCCCTGCGGATCCGCCAGCGGCCCGACGCGCCGGTGCAGGTCGTCATGACCGGCCATTACGACACCGTCTTTCCCGCCGACAGCGCCTTCCAGAGCGTCACGACGCGCCCGGACGGCGCCCTGAACGGCCCCGGCGTCGCCGACATGAAGGGCGGGATCAGCGTCATGCTGGCGGCGCTGGAGGCGTTCGAGACCCATCCGGACAGGGACCGCGTCGGCTGGACCGTGCTGCTGTCGCCGGACGAGGAGATAGGCTCGCCCGCGTCCGCGCCCCTGCTGGCAGAACTCGGCGCCCGGGGCCATGTCGGCATGACCTATGAGCCCGCCCTGGCGGACGGGACGCTGGCGGGCGCCCGCAAGGGCAGCGGCAACTACCACCTGATCGTCACCGGCAAGGCGGCTCACGCCGGCCGGGCCTTCGAGGAGGGGGCCAACGCCGTCGCCGGCGCCGCCATCGTCGCCGCCCGCCTGCACTCCCTGAACGGCCAGCGCGAGGGCGTCACCGTCAATGTGGCCCGGATCGCGGGCGGAGGGCCGCTGAACGTGGTCGCCGACAACGCGGTGGTCCGGTTCAATGTCCGCGTGCCGGACGCCCAGGCCTCGGCGTGGATTTCGGAGACGGTGCGGCGGATCGCGGACGAACCGCCCTTCCCCGGCCTGACGATGGACCTGCACGGCGGCATGACCCGTCCGCCCAAGCCGATGGACGCCGGCCAGACCGCCCTGTTCGAGGCGGTGCGCGAGACCGGCGCCCTGCTGGGTCAGACGATCGCCTGGAAGCCCTCCGGCGGCGTCTGCGAAGGCAACAACCTGCACGCCGCCGGCCTGCCCAATATCGACACCCTTGGCGTCCTCGGCGGTGACATCCATTCGGATCAGGAGTTCGCCTGGCCGGCCAGCTTCGTCGAGCGCGGGCAGCTCAGCGCCCTGATCCTGTGCAAGATCGCCTCGGGCGAGATCGACGCCCTCAAACTGAAGTCCCTGCGTCTGGAGACGATGTAACCCCATGCTCGTCGTCCGACCCGCCGGCCCCGCCGACCTCGACCATCTTCTGGAACTGGCCATCCTCAGCGGGCCCGGCTTCACCAGCCTGCCCGAAGATCCCGACCAGCTGATCGAACGTCTCGAACTGAGCCGCGACAGTTTCACCGGCAAGCTGGAGCCGGAACAGCGCTGGTACACGCTGATGCTCGAGGAGTCGGACACCGGCGACGTCGACGGCGTCGGCTCGGTCAAGGCGGCGGTGGGGCTGAACCGGCCCTTCTTCTCGTTCCGGCTGGTCAACAACACCCAGTCGTCGCCGTCGGTCGACGTCAAACTGGACCACCAGACCCTGGTGCTGGTCAACGAATGCACCGGCTGGTCCGAGGTCGGCTCGCTGTTCCTCAAGGCCGACCGGCGCAAGGGCGGCGCGGGGCGTCTGCTCAGCCAGTCGCGCTACATGCTGATCGGCGCCCAGCCCGACCTGTTCTCCGACTCCGTGCTGGCCGAGCTGCGCGGCGTCTTCACCCCCGACGGCGCCTGTCCGTTCTGGGATCATGTGGCCCACAAATTCTTCCCGATGGAGTTCGACGACGCCGACCGGATGACCGGCTCCACCGACAAACAGTTCATCCTGGACCTGGCGCCGCGCCACCCGATCTATGTCGAACTGCTCCCCGAGCCCGCCCGGGCGGTGATCGGCAAGGTCCATCCGCAGGGCGTGCCGGCCATGGCCCTGCTCGAGAGCGAGGGCTTCAGGCCCAACGGCCTGGTCGACATCTTCGACGCGGGGCCGACCGTCTCGTGCCAGCGCGACAATATCCGCACCGTCCGCGACGCCCGCCGCCTCACCGTCGCCATCGCCGACGAGGTCGAGGCCGAACTGCCGGCCCTGATCTCGACCGACAGCATCGCCGCCTTCCGCGCCGTCCGTCAGAAGGCGGCGGTCGAGGGCGAGACGGCTCTCTTGTCGAAGGAAACCGCCGACGCCCTGAAGGTGCGGGCCGGCGACGCCGTGCGCGTGAAGACCTGAGCGCCTATCTGAACCCCATGAGCATGTTTCAGTCCATCGACCCCGCCACCGAAGCCGTCGTCTGGGAAGGCGCCGCGGCCACCCCCGCCGAGGTCCAGGCCGCGGTCGACCGCGCCCGCGCCGCCTTCCCCGACTGGGCCGACCGCCCGCGTCAGGACCGCATCGACGCGGTGAAGCGCTATCAGGCCGTGCTGAAAGACCGCGCGCCCGCCATGGCCGAGGCCATCAGCCGCGAGACCGGCAAGGCCCTGTGGGAGACCACCACCGAACTGGCCGCCATGGCCGGCAAGGTCGATATCTCGATCCGCGCCTATGACGAGCGCACCGGCGAGCGCACCGCCGACACCGCCTTCGGCCAGGCGACGCTGCGTCACCGCCCGCACGGCGTGGCGGCGGTGCTGGGCCCGTTCAACTTCCCCGGCCACCTGCCCAACGGCCATATCGTCCCGGCCCTGCTGGCGGGCGACACCGTGGTGTTCAAGCCGTCGGAGGAGACGCCCCTGACCGGCCAGCTGATGGCCGAGGCCTTCGCGGCGGCCGACCTGCCGTCCGGCGTGGTCAATGTCGTCCAGGGCGGACGCGACACCGGCGCCGCCCTGCTGGACAGCGGCATCGACGCCCTGATGTTCACCGGCTCCGGCGCGGCGGGCGCCCATTTCCGGCGCAAATTCGCTGACGACCCGCACGTCATCCTCGCCCTCGAACTGGGCGGCAACAACCCGCTGGTGGTCTGGGACGCCGCCGACGCCGAGGCCGTGGCCGGGATCGTGGTCCAGTCCGCCTTCATCACCACCGGCCAGCGCTGCTCCTGCGCCCGCCGCCTGATCGTGCCCGAGGGTCCGCAGGGCGACGCCATCGTGGCGGCGGTGGAATCAATGATTGATCGCCTGATCTTCGCGCCATGGAATTCGTCGCCGGAGCCCTACGCCGGCCCGCTGATCTCCGTGAAGGCGGCCAAAGCGGCGCTGAAGGCGCTGCAGGACCGGATCGACAGCGGGGCGAAGGTCATCCGCGCCTCCGGACCGGTCGACAACCTGCCCGGCGCCTTCGTCAAGCCGGCCATCATCGACGTCACGGGCGTGGACGTCCCCGACGAAGAGATGTTCGCCCCCTTCCTGTCGGTGACCCGCGCGTCATCGTTCGAAGCCGCCGTCGCCGAGGCCAACGCCACCCGCTACGGACTGTCCGCTGGTCTGGTGTCGGACGACCCCGCGAACTGGGACCGCTTCATCCGCCGCATCCGCGCCGGCGTGGTCAATTTCAACCGCCCGACCACCGGCGCCGCCGGCGACATGCCCTTCGGCGGCCTCGGCGCCAGCGGCAACCACCGCCCCTCCGCCTACTACGCCGCCGACTACTGCGCCTATCCGGTGGCCAGTTTCGAGGCGGAGGCGGTGAAGAGCATCGAGAGCGAGATCAAGGGCTTGAGCGCGTGACCTCGCATGCTGTCGAAGCCAACGCCGACGGCCTGATCGGGCCGACACATTCCTACGCGGGCCTGTCGCCGGGCAATCTCGCCTCCAG
>JAAXIW010000194.1:0-1970 GCA_012270135.1 Brevundimonas sp.
CGGCGCGGGCACCAACATCAACGGGACGCGCGCGAGCGCCGCCGGCACCACCGCCTTCGGCGTCCTGGTCTCGGAGGGCGTGCCGGTGAACCTGAACGGCAACGAACTGCCGAACTCGCCGGAATGGACGGTCTCGCTGGGCGCCCAGTACACCTGGATGTTCGGCGACTGGGAGGCGACCCTGCGGGGCGACTACTACCACCAGACCGAGCCGT
This sequence comes from Brevundimonas sp., assembly GCA_012270135.1. Taxonomy (GTDB): domain Bacteria; phylum Pseudomonadota; class Alphaproteobacteria; order Caulobacterales; family Caulobacteraceae; genus Brevundimonas. The sequence goes on from JAAXIW010000194.1 coordinate 216, forward strand.
TCGCGCGGATCTACAACTCCCCCGCCGACCGCATCAAGGCGTGGGACAACGTCAACCTGACCTTCACCGTGGCCAACCCGGAGATGGGCGTCGAGGTGGGCGCGTTCGTCAAGAACGCCACCGACGAGACGGCAATCACCGACTTCTACCTGACCGACGACAGCTCGGGCCTGTTCCGGAACGTGTTCTACACCGAGCCGCGGACCTACGGCGTCTGGGTGTCCAAGTCGTTCTGACCGCAGCGTCAGAAACCGGCCTTGGGAGGGCGGCGGAGCAATCCGCCGCCCTTTCCTTTTGCGCCGACCGCAAGCCGTTTTGAGCGGAGGGTATGCGCACTCGCCTAGCAGCGTTCAGTTTTGTGCAGCCGATTTGAAAGTGCGGTACTTGGGCAACAGCCAGCGAAAAGGCGACGCCTGAGCGCGTCAGGTTATCAACGGAAAGTTGACGCTCCCGTCAGCGTGGCCCGAGGGTCCCGCCGGGCGCCTCCCCGCGCCCCCAGCAACGATTCGAACAAGAGGCGGCGACGCTTGGCGTCCGCGCGCCCTGGGAGGAGAACGATGTCCCGACCCGCTCACGTGCGGAGCCTGCTCGCTGCGAGCGTCTCCGGTCTGGCCCTGGCCGCGATGGCCGCCCCGGCCCTGGCGCAGGACGCCGCGCCCGCCTCCACCCTGGACGAACTGGTCGTCACCGCCGAGAAGCGCGAGCAGTCGCTGCAGGACGTGCCGGTCGCCGTGTCGGCCTTCACCTCGGAGAGCCGCGACGTCCGCGGCATCACCGGCATCCAGGACTTCGTGAACTTCACGCCGGGGATGAACTATTCGGGCACCGACCGGGTCAGCCTGCGCGGCGCCGGCCGCAACACCTTCTACATCGGCAACGACCCGGGCGTGGCGTCCTACTCGGACGGCTTCTACTCGGCCTCCTCGTCGGAGCTGTTCAAGACCCCGCTGTTCATCGAGCGGACGGAGATCCTGCGCGGTCCTCAGGGCACGCTGTACGGCCGCAACGCCATCGGCGGCGCCATCAACCAGATCTCCAAGCGTCCGAGCCAGGAGTACGGCGGCGAGATCCGCGCGCTGTACGGCAACTACGACCGCTATCGCATCGAGGGCGCGGTCTCGCTGCCGGTGGCCGAGAACCTGCGCTTCAAGATCGGCGCGAGCCATGAAGACCAGAGCAAGGGCTTCATCAAGCACCTCGGCACGGCCCACGACGGCGCCACGATCAAGGCCGAGCCCACCGAGAAGCTCGACATCTTCGTCCGCTACAACCGCTCAGTCTGGGACGACACGATGGGCGTCGGCGATCGCCTCGCCAACCTGACCACGCCCTATGACACCACCCGGGTGTTCGGCCCGATCGGCCAGCTGCAGGTCAATCCGCAGTTCGGCTACACGACGCCGAACCCGGGCGTCCTGGATCCCTACGTCCAGAACACCAACACCGACGGCTACGGCCAGCTGCGCGGCAACCACGTGATCACCACCACGGTGACCTACGACCTGGGCTTCGCGGACCTGAAGTACATCGGCGGCTTCCAGCAGTACAACTACCAGACCGGCGGGGACTACGACGGCACCAGCCGCACGGCCCCGATCACCGGCATCCTGGCGGTCCCGTACTTCCCGACCCAGACCACCGACTTCAACGAGCACAAGCGGTACTACTCGAACGAGATCAACCTGACCTCGAACGACGACGGCCCGCTGCGCTGGATCCTCGGCGTCTACCAGTACCAGGAAGAGTACCGTCAGC
>JAAXIW010000194.1:1980-2743 GCA_012270135.1 Brevundimonas sp.
CCGTCAGCGGATCCAGCTCGCGAACCCGAACCAGGCGCAGCTCGCCAATCCGCTGACCCTGCTGGGCACGCCGGCGGCGCCGAACCCGGCCCGCAATTTCGCCGACAGCCAGGCGACCCTGGATTCCAAGGCCTACGCGGTCTTCGGCCAGGCCACCTATGAACTGAACGAGCAGTTCGCGGTGACCGCCGGCCTGCGCTACACCAAGGACAAGAAGAGCGGCACCGAGTTCCAGCGGCTGATCATCCAGTCGCCGAGCATCGCGAGTGGCGCGGCGGCGTTCGACGTCTCCACGGACATCGACGGCAATGCGGCCAACGGCGTGCAGAACTTCCGCGCCCTGTCCGACAGCTGGGACGCCGTCACCGGCGTGCTGAACGTCGACTGGACGCCGGACAGCGACACGCTGGGCTACGCCAAGTACAGCCGCGGCTACAAGTCGGGCGGCTTCCTGCTCGGGACGCTGGCGCCCGATCCGCGCGCCGACCAGGAGCAGGTCGACGCCTTCGAACTCGGCCTGAAGAAGACCATCGGCGGCCAGCTGCAGGTCAACGCGGACATCTTCTACAACGACTACAAGGACATGCAGCTCAACCTGTCGCAGCTCAACGCGGCGGGCACGGCGGCGGCGAACAACTTCGTCAACGTCGACGCCGAGGCCAAGGGCCTGGAGCTGGAAGTGCTCTGGCAGCCGATCGAGAACCTGCAGCTGAACGCCAGCTACGGGTACCTCGACACCGAGATCACCTCGGGCTGCTGCTTC
>JAAXIW010000386.1 GCA_012270135.1 Brevundimonas sp.
ATCCCTAGCGGAACAGTCCGAGCAGGATGGAGGTCGAGGAGTTGGCGATCGACAGAGCCTGCACACCCAGCTGTTGCTTGGTTTGCAGCGCTTGCAATCGGGCGCTTTCCTTGGCCAGGTCGGCATCGACCAGGTTGCCCACGCCGGTTTCCAGGCTGTCCTGCAGCTTGCTCACAAACTTCAGGTGAGTGCTGAGGGAGTTGGCGCCCGTGCCCAGGCGGGCCAGGGCCGACGAGACGTTGTCGATCGAGGTGTTGATCACACCCAGAGCCGCGGTGGCCAGGCTCGCGGTGCCGATGGTCGCCGTGGCGGCCAGGGTCACGTTGGCGCCACCCAGGGACAGGTTTTCATCCTGAACCGTGATGGTCGAACCGGTGGCGTTCGAGAGCGCCTTGAATCCGGCCGTGATCGAGTTATCCAGCAGGTTGACGCCGTTGAACTTGGCATTCGAGACGACGGTCGTGATCTGGTCACGGATCGACTTGAAGTCTTCGTTCAGAGCCTTGCGGGCCGAGGTGGTCAGCGAGGTGTCGCTGGCAGCCAGGGCCTTTTCCTTCAGCTGGACCAGCAGCTCGGAGACCGATTCACCGGCGGCAATGCCGACGTCCACGGCCGACTGGCCGCGTTGCAGGCTATCCTTGACGGCGTTGAGGGCACCGATTTCCGAACGCTGGCCCTGGGCGATGGCCCAGATGGCACCGTTGTCCTTGGCGCTCGCCACCTTCTTGCCGGTGTTGATGCGCGACTGGACCACACCGAGTTCGGCATTGGTGGATTGCAGGTTCTGCAGGGCGATCATGGCGCCCGTGTTCGTGTTGACGCTGTTCAGCGGCATACCGATATTCCTTGTTTCAAGGTGTCCGACGCCATTTTGGCTGCCGGGAGCATTTTGCTCGTCGGTATCGCAGCAAGGACGGGACCAGTCGCCTTTCGGTCATGCCAGACATCCGGGCATTGAATTCGCTGCGTTAGTTCCTGTTAAGCACGTGGACCGCCCGGCAGGATTTGCCGGGTGCCCGGCAGGTCTTGCCGTCCGACCCGGCACTTGTTGCAGTGCCGTCTGTCGCCCGGCTTCGAGCGTTCGGCGGCAAGTCACCACCACCACCGGCGGCGAGGGGTCCTGGCCTGCCGCCAGCGGTCCTGCATCTCGCGCTCGGCCAACAGTGTCTCGACGGCCAGTTCGCGCGCAGCGTCGCAAGCCGCGAGGGCGGCTCCGCGCGACACATAGGCGACCTCGAGATCGCCTTGTGTGGGCGACTCAGGCAGCCGGTCGAGCAGGCACGGCCTGATCGCCGCTTGCGGGAGGATCAACCTCGGAGGGGCCGCAGACGGCTGGGGCGTAGCGGCACAGCTCGCGATCATGACGGAGAAGACGATCGGCGCGAGTCGGGTCCAGCGGTATCGAGGCATCAGGAGCGCTCCGGGCGTGGGCCGCGGCGGCGGAAGTCACCCGCGCGACCGCTGCGGTCTGTTGATGAACATGATCGAGGCGGCGAGCCTGGTCGGACATCCCCTCGGTTTCGAGCCGACGCGCAGCGGTGTTGGCGGCGGCGCTCCCGGCGCGGGCTTCGGCCGCGCGGAGCCGCCGCCCCGACAGGTCAAGCGGATCCCACCGCATCCCCAGGCCGCGACCGGTCACGGCCGTGAGGACGACCAGGATGACCGTGAGCACCATCCAGCCGGCAGGGGTGGGCAGACGTAACAGGGCCCTCACGGAAACACCCGCCGGTCCAGCTCGAAATGCGGCCCATCGCGCAGCGTCGGCCAGTCACCGCCCCATACGATTGCGGTTCCCTGGCGCGCAGCCGCCGCCTTGAAGGCAGCCGCGATACGGGGATAGAGCGGCCAGTCCCAGCGGACTTGTCCGTGGACCATCGCCGCCACGTCGATGGCGTGACCGGTCAGGTGCCGAGAGTGCTTCGTGCGGCTGGCCCCGGCGCGAACGAGGGCAAGCTGCCGCTCTTTCGAGCGCAGCCCTTCGGTGATCATGAAGTCAACGGGGCTGAGCGCGACGGCCTCGCGCGCCAAGGCGGTCAGCCGGGGATGGACCCCGACCAGCCGCCTCATCGAACGTTCCGAGAGCTGGAAGCCCATCAACCTTCTCCGCCCAGCGGAGGCCGCAGCGAGCGCAGGCTGGCGATCAGCTGTTGCGCCGTCGGGGCGACCAGATAGAGGATCATGGTCAGGGCCAGCAGAGCCATCAGACCCTTGGCCAGCGGAAGCGCGGCCTCCGGCGGCGTTGAGGCGATCAAGCGGTGCAGCAGCAGCCAGGCTGCCCCGGTACTGACGAACACGTAGAGCCGGCGCCAAAGCCAGCGGCCCTCGGCCAGCGGGGACGGCTGGATCGGAAGATCGTCGGAGTCGATCATCGATCATCCTCCCGGTCTTCGACAGGTCTGACGCGGCGGTCAGCGCCCGCCTGGAAATAGAGGTCATCGACGGAAAGCCGGAACGGAACCTCCCATGTCTCAGGGTCGAGCAGCATGGGTGTCGGTTCGGCGCTGAATCGGGACATGGCGGTCACCCTTCGGCGATCAGCCAGACGCGGCCGTTTGCGCCGGCCCCGCCGACGCCGCCAGCCGTTTCGCCGGCTCCACCACCCCCGCCGCCGCCGCCGGCGGAACCGCCTGCTGCGCCGGAATGGCCGGCTCCGGAAGCCACGGCTCCGCCGCCGCCGCCGCCGCCTCCCGCCCAGTAGAGCGCCGGCTGCGGCGAAGCCGCGCCGGACCCTCCTGAGG
>JAAXIW010000068.1:0-1028 GCA_012270135.1 Brevundimonas sp.
CGAACAACGCTAGCCCCCTTCGTATTACCGCGGCTGCTGGCACGAAGTTAGCCGGGGCTTCTTCTCCGGGTACAGTCATTATCTTCACCGGTGAAAGTATTTTACAATCCTAAGACCTTCATCATTCACGCGGCATGGCTGCGTCAGGCTTTCGCCCATTGCGCAAGATTCCCCACTGCTGCCTCCCGTAGGAGTTTGGGCCGTGTCTCAGTCCCAATGTGGCTGATCATCCTCTCAGACCAGCTATGGATCGTCGCCTTGGTAGGCCTTTACCCCACCAACTAGCTAATCCAACGCGGGCTCATCCAATTCCGATAAATCTTTCCCCCGTAGGGCGTATACGGTATTAGCAGTCGTTTCCAACTGTTGTTCCGTAGAATTGGGTAGATTCCCACGCGTTACTCACCCGTCTGCCACTCCCCTTGCGGGGCGTTCGACTTGCATGTGTTAAGCCTGCCGCCAGCGTTCGTTCTGAGCCAGGATCAAACTCTCAAGTTGAGAATCCAATCCGTGACTAAATCACTATGTTCTGAATCGACGAGAACTCACTATGATCCGATCCGCATCACTGCGCATCAAACCAGGTGTTCTCATATCAAAACGTGACCGTCACTTGTCTTCTATACAGACAGTCCTTGCGAACCGTCCGCGAAACTCCGCCGACCACGTTTCTCTTTCTTCTCATATTCAATTGTCAAAAAACTGACGAACCGTCTCACTAAAAGACAAACCGTCGGAAAATCCCCTCGATCCGTCACCGGATCCAAATCAGCATGCGCCAATCCTGTTGGAATTCTCTAGAACGAAGGACATCGTCGCTAGCAGCGCCGCCGCCCTCGTTGGTGAGCGGTTTATAGTCCCAACCATCAAAACAAGTCAACGGGGAAATTTCAAGAAACTGTCATTTTTCTCCCTCCGCACCTCCTCGGGCGCCATACGCCCTGCCCGGCGCCGGTGGAAACCCCATGTGTGCAGGCGATCCGGCCCCATCGGAGAAGGCTCTTCCTGCGGCATGACGGGATTGCTAG
>JAAXIW010000068.1:1038-2728 GCA_012270135.1 Brevundimonas sp.
GCCCTTCCCTGGGCGCCGTTGATCGACGCCATCAAGACGATGTTCACATCGGACTGCGTGACGCCCGTGCGCCACCACCACGCGGTGGAGGTGCCCGGCGAAGCGGCTGCGACGATGCTGCTGATGCCGGCCTGGGTGCCGGGTGCCCACATTGGGGTCAAGATCCTCAACCTCTTTCCCGACAACCAGCGCCGGGCGCTTCCGACCATCATCGGCACCTATCTCCTGTCCTCGGGAAAGACCGGCGAGATGCTGGCCATGGTCGACGGCGGCGAGCTGACGGCGCGGCGCACGGCGGCGACGTCAGCGCTTGCAGCCCGTTACCTCGCCCGCGAGGACGCGCAGTCGATGCTGATGGTGGGCGCCGGGCGGCTGGCGCTCAACCTGATGCAGGCGCATGCGCCGGTGCGGCCCCGCGAGCGCTTCGCCGTCTGGGCCCGCGCCCCGGACCACGACGACGCCTGCATCCGCCGCGCCTCCGTCTTCGTCGACACCCGCGCTGGCGCGCTCCTGGAGGGCGGCGTCAGCGTCCAGCCGCTGCGCAGCGGCGTTCTCACCGAAGACCGGATCCTGGCGGATCTCGCCGATCTTGCCGACGGACGCCATGGCGGGCGCGGCCGGGCGGACGAGATCACGCTGTTCAAATCGGTGGGGGCGGCGCTGGAGGATCTGGCCGGGGCCATTCTCGCCTACGAGCAGACCAGCCGAGAGCCCGTCGCCTGATGGCAAGCGGTGGTGAACGCGGCCGTCCCGTGCGTCCTGTCCATGACGTGCTGCCGGAGATCATGGCGGCCCTTTCGGACGGCAACCGGGCGGTTCTCTCGGCGCCGCCGGGCGCGGGCAAGACGACGATCGTGCCGCTGGTGCTGCTCGACCAGCCCTGGTGCAGCGGCAAGATCATCCTGCTCGAGCCGCGGCGGCTGGCTGCCCGGGCGGCGGCCGGCCGGATGGCCGCGCTGCTGGGTGAACAGGTCGGCGAGACGGTCGGCTACCGGATGCGGCTCGACAACCGCATTTCCGGCCGCACCCGGATCGAGGTGGTAACCGAGGGTGTCTTCGCGCGCATGGTGCTGGAGGCGCCGGAGCTTGCCGGCATCTCGGCGGTGATCTTCGACGAATTCCACGAGCGGTCGCTCGACGCGGACTTCGGACTGGCGCTGGCGCTCGACGTGCAGTCGGCGTTGCGGGAAGACCTGCGGGTGCTGGTGATGTCGGCAACACTCGACGTCGAGCGGGTGGCAGCGCTCCTTGACGATCCGCCGGTGAGCGGCAGCGAGGGCCGCAGCTGTCCCGGCGAGATCCGCCATCGCGACCGGCCGGCAGGAGAGCGGATCGAAGACAGCGTGACGAGCGCCATTCTGGCCGCACATGGCAGCGAAGAAGGATCGATCCTTGCCTTCCTGCCGGGACAGGGCGAAATCCTGCGCACTGCCGAACGCCTGGAGGGGCGGTTCGGACCGCAGACCCTGATTGCGCCGCTCTATGGTAACCTGAGCCAGGCGGACCAGGATCTCGCCATCCGGCCGGCGCCGGCGGGCATGCGCAAGATCGTGCTCGCGCCCTCGATCGCGGAAACCTCGATCACCATCGACGGCGTGCGCGTCGTCATCGACAGCGGGTTGCAGCGGCTGCCGGTGTTCGAGCCCGCCACCGCCATCACCCGGCTGGAAACGGTCCGGGTGTCGCGGGC
>JAAXIW010000337.1 GCA_012270135.1 Brevundimonas sp.
CACGCACGGCCCCGCCCACGGCGGCCCCGCGCCCGCCCCCGCGGCAGGCCAAGGCCACGGCGACGGCGAGCACGGCCACGATGCGCGCCCCGCCACCGCCGCCAACGTCACCATCTCGGTCCACGCCCCGTCGGCGCCCGCCCATCCGCACCCGCCGGAACACGGCAAGCGGCCGATGTCGACCAAGGAGCGCAACGACGCCCTGCGCCTCGCCGTGGCCGACTTCAACGACTACTGGCGCCACCGCTCGGCCCGCGAAGGCGAGATGCGCGCCGTCGTCGCCGAGCTGTGCAATCCCGGTCCGCCCCGTCCGCGCCTCAGCCATTCCGGCGGTCATCACTGACGCGGACGGTTTCCCCGCGCCCGGAAACCGCCTAAGCCAGTGGGCATGAAACTCGCCTCGCTCAAGCACGGCCGCGACGGCCGCCTCGTCCTCGTCTCCAACGACCTCGCCTGGTTCACCGACGCCTTTCTGATCGCCCCGACGCTGCAGGCGGCGCTGGACGACTGGGAGCGGGTCGAGCCCGACCTGCGGGCCCTGGCCGAAAGCCTGGAACACGGCGGCGTGCCGCGCGGGCGGTTCCACGAGCGCGAGGCCGCCTCGCCCCTGCCCCGAGCCTATCAATGGGCCGACGGTTCGGCCTATGTGAACCACGTCGAACTGGTCCGTAAGGCGCGCGGGGCCGAAATGCCCGCCAGCTTCTGGACCGATCCCCTGATGTATCAGGGCGGCTCCGACGGCTTCCTCGCCCCGCGCGATCCGATCCCCCTGGCCGACGAGAGCTGGGGCTGCGACCTCGAGGCCGAGGTCGTGGTGGTCACCGGCGACGTGCCGCAGGGCGTCTCGCGCGAGGAGGCCCTGTCGCACATCCGCCTCGTCGGCCTCGTCAACGACGTCAGCCTGCGCAACCTGATCCCCGCCGAACTGGGCAAGGGCTTCGGCTTCGTCCAGTCCAAGCCCGCCTCGGCCCTGTCGCCGGTCTTCGTCACCCCCGACGCGCTCGGCGACCGCTGGGTCGACGGCAAGCTCAAGGGCGAACTGGCCGTCCAGCTCAACGGTCAGGACTTCGGCAAGGCCGACGCCGGAACCGACATGACCTTCGACTTCGGCACGCTTATCGCCCATCTGGCCAAGACCCGCAGCCTCTGCGCCGGGACCATCATCGGCTCGGGCACCGTCTCCAACCGCGACGCCGGCGGCGGCCCCGGCAAGCCGGTCAGCGAGGGCGGCCTCGGCTATTCCTGCATCGCCGAGGTCCGCACCGTCGAGACCATCCTGCACGGCAAGGCCGAGACGGAATTCCTCAAGCACGGGGATGTCGTCCGCATCGAGATGCTGGACGACCAGCACCACTCCATCTTCGGCGCCATCGAACAGACGGTGGAGCCGGCCTGATGCGGGGGGCGGTCGTCGCGGCCGTTCTGGCCATGGCTGCATCGCCCGCCGTCGCGCAGGAGGCGGGCGACCACAAGGACTATGGAGAGGATCCGGCCCGCAAGCTGTCGATCGCCGCCGTCACCTTCGAGAATTTCGGCGTCGCTGTGCGCTGCATGGACGGGAGCCTGAGCGTCGTCCTCTCGGGCTTGCCGGTGGCGACGGGAACGCGGACGGTCAGGTATCGCATGGGCGACAGTGAAGAGACCGACGGCGAGTGGATATCGGGTCGTGACAGCACCTCCGCCTTCACCGTCTGGCCCCGCTTCGTCGCAGCGGGAATGAGCCGCGGCGGTCGCCTTGCCATGAGCGTGCCCGACGGCGACGGGGCGCGGCAGTATGCGGTCGACCTCCCGGCGTCCGCCGCCTCGATCGGCCGGGTCTTCCGCAACTGCGGTCACGATCTGGAGGCCTCGATCGCGGACACGGCGCCAAGCCGCGAGGACCTCGCGGGTCTCGTCTGGCGCCGAACCCCGGAACCCAGCTTTCCGTCACAGGCCTCCTACAACGTCGGTCTCGCCGGGGTGACGTGTCACGTGCGCGACAACGGTCGGCTGCGGGATTGCCGGGTCGAGAGCGAGTTCCCGGAAGGCAGCGGGTTTGGCCGCGCCGCGACCTACGGCGCACACCGCACGGGACAGGTCGCTCAGGCCGACGGCTCGACCGGCGGCATGGCCGGGCGGCGGGTGTCCTTTCTGGTGCGGTACCAGGCGTTGAACTGGCACGACTAGCCCAGTCGCCGCAGCGCCTCCTCCAGAGCCCGCTCGACCGGCACGGCCACGTCCGGCTGCACGCCGACTCCTTCCCAATTGGTCCCGGTCACCGGATGCCGCGCCTCGCCGATCGGCATGATGACCGTGAACCACGGCCCCAGATCCATGGCGGTCGAGGGATTGGCCCCGCCGCCGCTGACCTCGCCGATCACCGTGGCGCGGCCCGCCGCCTGAAGATCGTAGGCCACCGCCTCCGCCGCCGAAAAGGTGCCCGGCCCGACCAGCACCAGGATCGGCTGGGTCGGGAAGACCGGCGCCGCCACGGAGTTGGCGAAGCGCTCGAAGGTGTCGCGACCGTCCGGAATGCAGTCCTCGGGATCGTCCGGGTTCGGCTTGCAGCGCCGGAACTGCAGATCCTCCAGCCGCATCGGCTCGGGCGCGAAATGCCCCATCAGCTGGCGCAGGGCCGCCTCCCCGCCACCCAGGTTTTCGCGCAGATCCAGCACCAGCGCCTTCGCCCCGGCCAGCCTGGCCATCGTCGCATCGATCGCCGCTGTCGAGTCCGGATGGCCGCTGAAC